>CANRAW010000086.1 GCA_947628715.1 uncultured Clostridia bacterium | reverse complement strand
TGTTTTTTACTTATATTGTGCAAATTCATTTTCACACTCTCCTAAACTATTCTAAATCAGATACATCAAATCCTGCTCTTTCATAAGCATTTTTTATTATTTCTTGTTTTTGTTTTATCTCTCTAATTAATGCTTTTTTACCTGAACCAGCTTTTACATCTTTTTCAAATGATGCCACACCAGTTGGTATACTTAGTGCAGCCTCTCCTAAAACGTCACCTACACCAGCACCTTTTACTGCATCAGATAATACATCTCCTAAAGAAAAATCTCCTGCCGCTGCGTGCATAGTTCCTGCTAATGCGCCTCCAGCCGCAAATCCTGCAACAGAGCCTGATGTTTCAAGTACACCACTTGCAATTTGGTATATTGCTGATTTCTTTTTATTTCTTGCTTCCATAATTTTAGCATCACAATTTGCCAACATATCTTGATATTTATGTTTATCTCTTATATTTATTGGTCTGCCACCTGCTGTCCCAGTTGCACCTTCTCCGTTGCCTGCACCAGTGCTACCACCTAGGCCACCTGGAGCACCTTCTCCTGCTTCTCCTTCACCTGCAGAGCCTCCTGCTCCACCGCCTTGGGCTAACAATTCGGCATATTGATTCATTTTTCTATTTTTCTCTGCTAAAGCATTCTTTTGCTCTCTTCTACCAGCTGCAATTCCTCTAACTCCGCCAATCATCTTCTTACCATTATCGCCAAGTCTTCTTAAAGCTGCCATTGTTGCAATACCACCAGCAAGTCCGTGAGCTCCCATTTTTGCTCCACCTTTTAATCCAACATCTGAGATAGAAGATTTAAGTCCAATCATATCAGATACAAGTTGTTCTAATTTTGACATAGCAGCAAGCGCAATTATATTAATTACTGCTAATCCCTGAGCAGAACTACTATCTATACTACCACTTATTTCACCATTAATACTTATTACCAGAGACGAAACCATAGCGAGCAAGAAAGCTTGCAGACTTTGTATAAATACTAATGCACAAAATTCCTTCAACCATTTCGATAAAGTATTTGCATTTTGCCCCATCGATTTTGCTAAGAAGTCGTATAATACAAGAAATGGTCCAAAGAAAGATAATATTATTATATAGAAAAATCTTTTTAAATAAGCTAAGAAATACATTATTGATTGAAATACAAATATCGTATAAACAATTACACCTATTAAACTAATTTCACCGTCTTCATCATATCTATTTAATCTAAAATAAGTTGATAATTGTGACACAACTGAATTACCCATCTCTGATATATCAGTATCACCTGTATGCGAGTCTCCTATAATATTGCTCAAATTTGCAGTTGTATTATTCATTATTTTCATAACTTCCATTTCCATATCTTCAAATTCTTTTTCATATTCCCATTGATCAGATGAAAATGTATGTTTATACAAATAATCAAAATCATTACCAGGATACTTATTATACAAATCAGTAAACGTATGCTTATCTCCAGTATAGTATCTCTTTAATTCGACATACAATGGATTGTCTTTTGCCCAATTTCCTCCTTTATACGAACCACTTTCTATATATTTTTTATCAAATACATATTGTTCTCCATTTTGAGCATGCACCACTACACATTTTGACATTAACAATAAAGTAACAAATCTTGAAGAATAATCAGCAAGATTACTATCATCGGCATCAGAATCAAAACTATCATTGCCACCGTCTTTTTCCAAAATAGCCACACTCTTCTAGATCAAAAATCATAGTTTCAGCAGCTTTTCTATATTCTGGCTTATATTCTGAGCTAGTTTCATCAAAGAGTTTATCATAAGTATACTCAACGAAATCTTCAGGTATATTTGTATACCTGTCATCAGCGGTCATTTTATGAGTCTCTTCTAATGCTTTTTTATAAATTGCCTCAATATCCTGTTGTGCTGCACTTTGTGCAATATCTAAAGCACCTGATAATTGTTTTTCTCCAATTGCAAAAGCAATTTTTACTAAACTCTCATTTAAATAAAAACAAAAACTTATAAAGTAATGAATTGAAAATATTAGTATCAAAGATATTATAAAATTAGCAACAGATTCTTTATATCTAGCCTTCTCAGCGGCAATAGCTGTTGTTGCAAGTTTTATTGCCATTATTAAAACAGCTACCGTAAAGAAAGTTATAGATATAGAAAATATTGTATAATATAATTTAGCAACAACTTCAGATATTATACTTGAAAATGAGCCTTCAGATGGATTAATGAAGTTAACATCTAAAGCAGGTACACCGTTATAAATGATTGCATCAGCCCATGGCATAATTGAAGTACCTTTATCGTTTGTTGAAGCCATTACATCTGCAAACGAAGATATCAAATACTCTCCTATAGATGCAATTGTATTTATAAGCCAAAAGACAGCCTTTGATAATATATTAGAATTTTCATTACCGTCAACTCTTAAATTTTTTTCTACGGGAGTACCTTGGTAATTTTCATTTATAGCTCCAAATACACTAAAAAATGTTGGAATAACTAACATCATTACTAAAAAAATAGCTAATATCTTTTGTACTTGTTTTTTCCTTTCTTTTTTCATATACATCTTCCTTTTTATTTTGAATTTTGTATTAACTTAGATAGATTTG
>CANRAW010000085.1 GCA_947628715.1 uncultured Clostridia bacterium | reverse complement strand
TATGACGAAGTAACAGAGCAAAAGTTCATAGAGTATGTAGGAAAAGAGAATAAAGGAGCTTTACCAAATCTAGTAACAAGCTACAACAAAGAAAAAGCAGAGATTACAGCAAATGTAACAAATACTAAAGAGGTAGAAGTAGAAAAGGTAGAGCTAATTTATAGAGGCGAAGTGTTAGAGACAAAGAAAGAATCAAACGTAACATTTTCTAACCTACAATACACAGGCTGGTATATGGTAAGAGTAACGGCTACATCAGGCCAAATGAGATATGCTTGGATAAGGGTATCAAGTACAGTTATTGCGCCAAAGATAGAGATAATATCAAAAGGAGTACCTGTAAATGGCTGGTATGGAGCAGACCAAATTCCATTAAAAGTAAGAATAAGTACAGATAATGTAACAGCAAAAGGAATAAATTACTTCATAGCAAGTGCAATAACAAAAGAAAATACAAGAGTAGAAGGAAAAGAAGTAATACTTGAAGAAGAGTTACAAAAAGAGACAGGTATAACAGTTTCAGGAACGATAACAATAACAGCGTGGGTAGATGATGGAGAAGGAGGAAATGAATCAGAAACAGCAACAGTAGATATTAACTATGATAATATAAAACCAACGTTATCCGAAACAATAACACCTGACAAAAGCGGAACATGGTATAATGCACAAGAAGTAAAAATATCACTTGCAAATTCAACAGACGAGAATTCAAAAGTTGCAAAGTATAAATATAAATATATAGAAAAAGACGAAACAGATACAGAAGAAGAATTTACAAGAACAGCATATAAAGAAGTAACAGACTATGTAAAAGTGCCAATAACAATAAGTAAAGACGGAATAAGAAAAATAGAAATAATAGTTGTAGATAATGCAGGAAATGAATCAGCACCAAAAGAAATAGAGATATATAAAGACAGTACAAAACCTACATTTACAAACGACGGAGTAGAAATAACAAATAGAGGAACAAATGGATTTACAGTAAATGTATCAGCAGAAGATAATTTATCAGGAAATCCAGCAAGAAATCAAGACTATAAAATAACATATACATACAAAGTAAAAACAATAACAGGAGAAAGTGTACAGCTATCAAACAATGTTACAGAAAATAATACATATACTGTAATAGACTTAAACCCAAAGACACAATATGTGGTAACAGTAGAAGCATCAGATAGGGCAGGAAATAGAGCAGAAAAAACAGATATACAAACAAGTACAAAAGGAATATTAAAAGAACCAACAATAACACTAACATCAAACACAGCCCCAGTTGGAGGAGAAGAAGGCTGGTATAGAGATACAATAAATGTAAAGATAGAAGATACACAAGAAGAAGAAACATCAGGAGCAGACACAATAGTATATCAAATAAATGGACAAGAATACTCAAAAGTTGGAAGAGTAGAAGAAACAACGATAAATAAGAGCGAGGTAGATGGACTATATACAATAACAGCATGGGTAACATCAAAAGACGAAAATGGAAGGTCAGATTCAAGCGTTAAAAAACCAAAGAAAGATACAAAAGCACCAGCAGTATCAAATGTGGAAATAACAAAAGGAACAAAGAAAATAGAAGATAGTGACTGGTATACAAGCGATGTAGATGTCAAAATAACAGCAGGAAAAGATCCAGGAGAAGATACAGGAACAGGTTCAGGTTCAACACAAATAAAATATAAAGTAAATGGAGCAGAAGAGCCAATAGTAAATGCAACAACGAAAACACATACAATAAATCAAGACGGAACATACACAATAACAGCCCAAACACTAGACTTAGCAGGAAATATATCAAATGAATCGGAAGCAAAAATAATAAATGTAGATAAAACAAATCCAAGTAAAGCAGAATTAGAAGTTACAGGAACAGACTATCATACAATAACAGTAAAAGCAACAGGAGACGACGTAACATCAAAGGTTGCAAGTTATACATTCTATAAGAGCGGAACAAGTGCAGATAAAGACTGGGAAGAAGTAGAAGCAGTTTCAGCAGATTCAAGTGATGTAAACACCTTAAATTATCAATATGCAGGCTTACAAACAGGAAAAACATACTGGTTCAAAGTAGTTGTAAAAGATAATGCAGGAAATACATTAGAAAGTGCAGTAATTGAAGGAACAACACAAGGAGATTTACAAAAACCAAGAATAACAGTAACAAGTACTAAAAAAGAAGACCCAGTAACAGACCAAACAAAATGGAACACAGGAGATTTAACTGTAACAATAACAGATGCAGGAGATGCAGATAAGACATCAGTTACAGAGATACATTATAAAATAAATGATGGAGAAGAAAAAATAGCACAAGGAACAAAAGCAACATTAGATGAAATAACAAAAGATGGATCATACAAAATAACAGCATGGGCAGTAGGAAGAAATGGCAAGTCAGACAACACAGAGTGGACAGTGCTAAGAGATACAGTAGCACCAGAAAAGCCAACTTTAGCTGTATCAAAAGGAGATAAGAAGGTTGAATCAAGCGAATGGTTTACAGGAAATGTAAGTGTACAAATAACAGGAGGAAAAGATGTACAAAATGAAGGAGTAAACGAAGTATCAGGTTCAGCAAAAGTACAATATAAGATAGACAGTGGAAATGTAATAGATGTAGCAGGAACAACGCCAAACATAGAAAATGCAATAACAACAGATGGAGTTCATACAGTAGTAGCATATACAGTAGATGCAGCAGGAAATACATCAGAAGTATCA
>CANRAW010000084.1 GCA_947628715.1 uncultured Clostridia bacterium | reverse complement strand
GATTTTATTATATTTTAAATTCACATTTTTTTCAATAATGTAACATAAATGTAATATAAATGTATTTCTTTTGTAATGTTTAATTTAATGTTGCTCCAATGATGCCTGCATCATTTCCATACTGTGCTACAACAATATTAGGAATTTTCCTATTAAATGTCATGTTGTTTTTATTTAGATAATCAATTAACATTTTTAATAAAATATCCTCATAATAAATAAAACTTCCACCTAGGCATATTGCTTCTGGTTCAAACAAATTCACATAATTTGTAATTGCAATACTTAAATATTTTATATATTCGTCTACAATATCTTTAACACTTTCTATATCGTTTTTTAATATCTCATATACGTCTTTTCCATGAATATTATTTATTCCTTTTCTTATTCCTATACTGTCTTTTAGATTTTTCATTGAACAATAGCTTTCAATGCAACCAAAATTGCCACACGAGCATTTTTTGCCATCTACACTTATAACAATATGTCCCATCTCAAATCCCATATTATTTTTCTTTTTTAGCATTTGTCCATTTAAAAATACGGCTCCTCCAACTCCAGTTCCAAGGCATAAGAAAATACAGTCTGAATATTCTTTTAAAGCTCCATATTTTTTCTCACACATACCTGCACACTTTCCATCATTTGAAAGAGTTACTTTGATTCCTATATAATGTTTTTCTATAGCTTCTACAATATTATAGTTTGTAATTTTTAAATTTTTTGCAATTACTATTGTTCCGTCTATGCAAGTTCCTGGAGCAGAAATTCCTATTTTTTCTATATTATCAATTTGCAAGTTATTTTCTTTTAAAATATCAGATATATATGTTACAATTGTGTTTTCTATTGCTCCTTTTATGTCTTCTCTATCTTGTTCTTCAAAACTTCTATCCTTTTTTGTAAGAATTTTGCCATCTTCGTCTACTAACCCGAACTGCTATATGACTTCCACCTAAATCTATACCTATTTTCAAATTAACTCAACTCCTTTATTGCTTTTCTTGCAAGCTCATCACATCTATTGTTGTATTCATTATCGCTATGTCCCTTTACTTTTATAAATGTTACATTATGTATATTCATTAATTTATCAAGTTCTTCCCATAGATTACGATTTTTTACATCTTCTTTTTTAGAATTTTTCCATCCATTTTTCTTCCAATTTTCTATCCAATGCTCATTAAAGGCATTTACAAGATATGCGCTGTCGCTATATACTTCTACATTGCAAGAAAATTTTAGAAGTTTTAGCCCTTCTATTACAGCAGTTACTTCCATTACATTATTTGTTGTTTCTTTTTTTCCACCTGATATTTCTTTTTTTATATCTTCATACATAAGAATTGCTCCCCATCCTCCGAGGTCCTGGATTTCCTGAGCATGCTCCATCTGTATAAATTATAACATTTTTCATTTTCTTCCTCCAATTAAATATAAATAATTGCATTATTTTTGTTTTTATGATATTATATCAATAAATATTTTTATTGTAAAGGAGAAATATGGGATGGATAATGTTTTAGCTATAATAGGTGAATACAATCCTTTTCATAATGGGCATCTTTACCATTTGCAAGAGACCAAAACATATACAAACGCCAATTATTCTATTGCAATTATATCAGGTAATTTTGTTCAAAGAGGCGATGTATCTATTATAGATAAATGGACAAAAGCAAAAATGGCAATTTTAAGTGGCGTGGATTTAGTTTTAGAATTACCTTGCATATATAGTATTTCTAGTGCTGAAAACTTCGCACTTGGTGCAATAAAAATCCTAAATTCTCTTAAAGTAGTAGATACGTTATCATTTGGATGTGAATTAAATGATCTTTCTGTTCTAAAAGAGTTTGCACATATACTTACTGAAGAGCCTGAGGAATTTAAGTCTCTTTTAGCTCATGAGCTTTCAAAAGGAATCTCGTTCCCTAAAGCTAGAGAAAATGCTCTACTTATGTATTTAAATGATTTAAGAAAATATGCAAATGTTTTATCTTCGCCTAACAATATTCTTGCTATCGAATACTTAAAGGCATTAGATATTACTAAATCAACTATTGAGCCTCTTGCTATAAAAAGAATTGGTCCTAGCTACAATAGTAAAATGATTGTTGATAATTTTGCAAGCGCTACATCTATTCGTGAACTTATTAAACAAAAAAATTATTATGAACTAGATAAAGTTATGCCTAAATCTTCTTATGATTTACTAACTCAGGCAATAAAAATGGGACATTACATTAGCAGTATAGAAGTTTTTGAAAAAGAGATTATGTTTTGCCTTAGAAATATGACTGTTGCTCAAATTGCAAATCTTCCTGATGTTAGTGAGGGATTAGAAAATCTTATAAAAAATGCTGCTAACTCTTGTAATACATTATCTGAATTTATGTCTCTTGTTAAGTCTAAAAGGTATACTCAGACTAGAATTTATAGAGTTTTATTATATGCACTTCTTGGATTTACAAAAGAGGATATGGAAAATTCGAAGAAAATTGACCCTTATGTAAGAGTTTTAGGATTTAATTTAAGAGGACAAAAGTTGCTCTCTGAAATTTGCAGAATAAATAAAAAATTACCTGTTGTTACTTCTATAAAAGATTTTACTTCTACTTGTAGAAACAGGAAACAATTAATGATGCTTGAAAAAGATATTCAGGCAACTAATATATATACTCTTGGGTATGAATATGGCTCAGAATCTAACTTAGATTATACAACAAAACTTGTAACATATTAAA
>CANRAW010000083.1 GCA_947628715.1 uncultured Clostridia bacterium | reverse complement strand
TTAATTTTTATGTTTAATATGATAACAATTTATCCTTTAGATGGAGGAAGAATCTTAAAAAATTTATTACATATTTTATTTGGTAAACTTATTTCATTAAAAGTTACAAAATATATTTCTAATTTTGTAACTTTTCTTATCTCAATTATTTGTATTTATATAAGTGTAATATCAAAAAATTTCGCGTATATTATTGTTATATGTTATATCTGGATTTTGGTTCTAAAAATGAATAAGGTATACGATATGAAAATAAAAATATATAAAATATTGAAAGAAGAACTTTATAATGTAATGTAAAAGCATCATTTTAAATTTTTTATTATTGAAATATAGATAAAGATATGATATAATAGTTGATATAAAAAAGCAAATATATGCTTCTTACTTTTAATAATAGAGATTGATTACCATACAATTGTGAATAAAAACTATATGTCTCAAATAGGGGAAAATATATGGAAATAGAAATAAAGTTAGCAGTTAGTAATATAAAAAATAATATAAAAAGAACAATATTCACTATTACATCAATAATATTATGTACAGTTCTTATATTCACAACAGTATTATTAATTTCAAGTATTAGAAATGGTATTACCGAAAATGTAGAATCACAATACAATGATTATCACTTTATAGTAAAAGATATTGATATGAATTCTTTTAGTAAAATAAAAGATAAAGAATATATTGATAAAATCTATATACAAGAGTATAATAAGGAGCAATTATATGAATTAAAAAGACCATATACATCTTTTAAAATTGAAAATAATATTAATGTATATATTAAATACAAAGATATAAAAAAGGTTTGCGATTACTCAACTGACATAATTAATTCATTGGGTGTATCTGATGCTAAGGATAGATGTGAATTTAATCAAAAATTACTTACAGTTTATGGATTAATAGATGTTGAAATATTAGAGGAAAATGATACTATATGCAGAGCAAGAATAAATTATTCATTTGTCATAGATATAATGATAATACTTATATTATTTTCATTTTCAATTTTATTTATAGTAATACTATATAATGCTTTTCTAATAACAATAAATGAAAGAAAAAAAGAATATGCAATTTTAAATAGTATCGGTGGAACAGAAGGGCAAATATTAAAGATTATATTCATTGAAGGCTTTATTATGGGAACCATAGGAATTATTATAGGTGGTTTTATATCATATTTAAGTGCGTATAACATTTTAAAAATTTTAAATGATATATTAATTAATACGGGATATAATTTTAGATTAGTAATTGATATAAAATATGTTATTTTATCAATATTTATAATAATAGTTAATATTTATATATCTTCTATTATTCCAAGCGTAAAAGCAAGTAAAACAACAATTATTGAAGGAATTAGGAATAATAACGAAATAAAATATAAAAAAAGAGATACAATATTGGAAAAGATTCTTCCAATAGAAGGACAAATTGCAATAAAAAATATAAAAAGAAATAAGAATAAATTTAGAGTTATAACAGTTTTACTTGTCGTATGTATGACATTATATATTGCAGTTAGTACATACATTAATTACGAAAAAGAAACGTCAGATCTAGTAAGCGAATATGATATTGATGCAGAAATTCGTCCTAATTCTGCATTAAATATGGATTATAAATCAATATTTGATAATTATGAACTTAAATATGGGGACAAAATAGAATATATGGAATATAAATTAAATGGACTCGTTATGTTAGTAGAACCGAAAGAAGCTATTATAACTGATTATCTTGTTAGAGAATATGAAAAAAATCAAAAGAGTGTAAATATGGTAATTATCGGGTTAGATGATAAAACATATACAAATTACATAAACAAATTAAATGCAAATTATGGCGATATTATAATTTATAATAATGGTACTAGAAAGACGACGAATAACGATGGAAATTTGACTTATACACGTTATCCAATATTAAAACAAGAAGACAATATAAAGCTTAGTGTTATAGCTACTTATAATGATTATGAAAATGATATAAATGAATTTGAAATAATTGATAATGAAAACTTGAGTGGTAATATAGTATTAACAAATGAGATAATAGAAGGCTATAAAGAAATAAAAATGAGATACGGAGCAGGAACTATATTTGTTAATAATGATGTATACGATAAAATAGAAGAAAATTTCTTAAATTACACTTCTACTAGATATATGAAAGAACAATGGATTAATGGTAGTGATAAGATACCATCAATTAAGATAAAATGTAATAATATAATAGGATTTTCCAAATATATGGAAGACATTAATAGAAATCATGAAATGGATGTAGTGTATTACTCTTTACAAAATCAAGAAAAAGTTATTTATATAAAAATAATACAATTAATATTAAATATAATTATGATAGCAATAATAACTTTAGGAATTGTTAGCACTATAAATATTTTAAATGCAAGCCTTTGTGAGAGAAAACAAGATTTTAAAATATTATATGATTTAGGGGCGACTAAAACGAAAATTAATAAAATTATGATTTATGAATGTATTTATATGTTTATTAAAGCAACAATAATAACAATCATTTTATCAATACCAATATTATATGGAATTATAAAATATATGGAAAATATTATTGTTTTAAGTGGGCTATTTATACCATTTAAAAGCATTGTTACATTTTTAACAATAATATTATTAATATCATTAGTTATAACAATACATTCTACAAAAATTGTAAAAAATCAATAAAAATATTGCAAAATAATATTGCAATAAATTCAGATTAATAGTAAACTATATATGTGAAAGTATATAAAAGAAAGAA
>CANRAW010000082.1 GCA_947628715.1 uncultured Clostridia bacterium | reverse complement strand
GAAGAGAATGGCAAAAGAGATTTAGATAATATTTGTTTTGCAAAAAAATTTATATTAGATGCTTTACAAAAAGCAGATATTTTAGAAAACGATAATAAAAAGCATGTAACAGGATTTATAGATAAATTTGAATATGCAAAAGAAAGTAAAGTAATAGTTGAATTAGAAGAAATAGAGGAAAGGGATAAATAATGAAATTAAGAAACGATAAATATTATCATAAAATAAATAATTTAGATATAGCACTTGAAGAAACAAGTCATAAATACATAATGATAAACCAATGGGCAAAAGATTTTAGTTATAAATGGGGAATAGCAGGATTTTATTATGACAAAGATGGAGATTATTGGTATTTAAGAACTTATGGGAATTTTAATGTAGGACAAGTTGATTGGTATGATTTTGGGTGTTTAGTTGAATTAGGTTATAAATGGATAAATGAGAATTGTTTTGATAATAGGAGGGAGTAACGAATGAAAATAAAAAGTTTAGAAAAGGTAACATATGTAGCAATGAGAGATAAAACTTTAAAAGAAATAAAAAGAGATTTTAAAATACAAACAATAATAATAGTTATTCTAGCAATATTAGCAATAATAGTATGTTTTAAAAGTATGAAATTAGCAATAGATTATGAAGCATTAAAGAAAGAGAAACAAGAGCTAGAACAAGTTATAAAAACACAAAGCAGTATGATAAGTGATTTAGAAGAGAACTGTAAAGATTTATACATAGAAATAGAGAATTTGAAATTTGGAGGGAAGAATTAAGATGTATCAAATAATAAATGATGATTGTTTAAAAGCATTAGATGAGATAGAAAATAATTCAATAGATTCAATAATTACTGACCCTCCATATCGGATTAACAAGTATAACAAAAAGATTTGATAAAAGGAGTTCAGCTCTAGCTCAATATAGTAAAGACGGCTCTTTTGCTAGATTAAGCAAAGGGTTTATGGGAAAAGAGTGGGATAGCTCTGGAATAGAATATAATGTTAAAATGTGGCAAAAATGTTTAAATGTATTAAAACCTCGGGGGTTATCTATTAGCTTTTGGTGGAACTAGAACATATCACCGTATTGCCTGTGCAATAGAGGATGCAGGTTTTGAAATAAGAGATTGCATTATGTGGCTTTATGGAAGCGGGTTTCCAAAGTCAATGGATATAAGTAAACAGATAGATAAAAGAGCAAATATAGATAAATTACCTATTATAGGAAATTGGTTAAAATTAACAAGAGAAAAATTAAATTTGACTAGAGAGTTTGTTGCTAACGAATTAAATTTAACTACAACTGCAATATATAATTGGGAAGAAAAACCTATACAATATGGATTTCCAACAAAAGAAAATTGGAATAAATTGAAACAACTTTATAAATTTGATGGCACTTGGGATGATTTTAAAAAAGAAGCAGAAAGAGAAGTAATAGGACAAAAAGAGAGTAACGCAGTAGATAATTATAAATGGTTAAGTGAAGATTATAAAGAACATAAATCAAATTTAGTCGATATAACAAAACCAGCAACAAAATTAGCAAAACAATGGGAAGGCTGGGGAACTTGTTTAAAGCCAGCGTATGAACCGATAATAGTGGCAAGAAAGCCATTCAAAGGGAGCTTAGTTGACAATATAATTGAAAATGGTGTTGGTGGAATTAATATTGATGGGTGTAGAGTTGAAACAAATGGAGAATTGATTGATAAGCATATAACAAAAGGGATACCTTTTATGAGAAATGCAGAAGATTATGAGCAATTAGATAGAAGCAAATCAAATCTAGGTCGTTTCCCAGCAAATGTAATTCATGATGGAAGCAAAGAAGTAAGTAGCAATATGCCTTATAGTAAAAGTGGAAACATATCAAAAGAGTATAAACAACAAATGCGATTTGATATTGCAAATAAAGGAAATGGTGGAAACTTAGATTTTAGCAACTGTTATGGAGATGAAGGCTCGGCAAGTAGATATTTTTATTGTGCAAAAGCAAGTAAAAAAGATAGAGATGAGGGGCTAAATTTATTTAATGATGAGGTTGTTAATGATGGTAAAAATAAACCTTCAGATAATCCCTTTCAAAGAGGTCAAACACTTAGAAAAAACACACATCCAACAGTAAAACCTACCGAATTAATGCAATACCTAGTAAGACTTGTTTCTCCAAAAGGAGCAACTATTTTAGATCCATTTATGGGAAGTGGCTCTACTGGAAAAGCTGTAATGTATGAAAATTTAGATAGAAATGCAGATTATACATTTATAGGAATTGAAAAAGAAAAAGAATATTGCGATATAGCTAGAGCTAGAATAAATTATGTTGCAAAGAAGATTGATGATAAATAAAGTTTAAAATCAGTAGGAGGGAAGTATATGTTACAAATAAGCAATGAAAAAGCAATAAAAATTGTAAAGAAATTTAATACAGAAAATAGATATAGAGATGGTGGAATAATAAATACTTCTATCGATATAGTTGTAGAATTAGCAGAAAAATATAACTCATTAAAATTAGATGAAAAAGAGGAAATAAAAAGTCCATCATTTACAAAAGAACAATTAGATTTAATGAATTTAGGTGTAGCACTATATAAAAATTTTGACAAAATATTTAATGATAAAGAAAAAGAGGAGAAACTATGAACAAAGATAAAATGAAATTAGAAGAAGCAATTAAGATATGTGAAGATTTTATAGATGAAAATAAAAGTAGACCAATTATATTACATAAAGCCATGAAAACGGTATTACAAGAATTAGAAGAAGCAACAGAAGAAAGAGATATGTATTTAAGACAATTAAACAGAGTATTTGA
>CANRAW010000081.1 GCA_947628715.1 uncultured Clostridia bacterium | reverse complement strand
CCACTTTCATTATAAAAATTTCCTAATACTACTGCTCCTCCTAACTTATTTATTGTTTCTTCACAATTTTCGCCGTCACAAAACATACTAATATTACATTTTTTACATTTTTCTTTATCTTCTTTCATATTTATTTTTCCTCTACTTTCTTCTCAAAATATTGTTTTACTTCTCCTTTATTGCCTAGTATTATTGCTTCTTCTTTTTCATTATTCCATATTGTTAATCCTGCTAATTGTTCTGCCATTTCATTTATTATTTTATTTTGATTATTTATTTTTTCTTTTTGTTCTAGATATCTATATAATAAGCATAAAGTTACTTCATGTTCATTTTTTATCTCTCCTCTTTCATAATGGATTGCTTTTTTGCAATGTTTTTCTAACCTTTCTATGTTGGCTTCTGTTAATATTTCACTAGGATTCTGCATATAAACATTATCAAAATTATGATGTTCTTTCGTAGATACAGCAATAATATTATCTGCTATTTCACTTTGCTTATAGTTATGGCATTCATCAATTATACTTAAATCTGATATTTTCCAACGATTTTTTGTTATTAGGATTTTTCTCATAAATTCTTTTAATTTACCTATTTTTGATATGTTTTTTATATTTTTATTCTCTTTTTTTATTATTTTTTTTGCTTCGTTTAAAGTTTTTTTAATTTCTATATCTTTTCTATTCATAAGTTGCTCCTTTCATAAATTCATTAGGTTCTATCATACAAGATATATCTATATTCTTTTCTATATCTTGTAAAGCTTCTTTAGTTAATATAATGCTTCCTATATCTTTTCTGCTTAAAGGTGGTAAGCATAGTTCTTCCATTTTTTCATTAGAATATTTACTTAATTTTTGTGTTGCTAGTTCTCTTATTTCAAATGGTGGAACCCAATTAAAACCAAAATAATTAAAAAATTCATCATTTGTATGTGTAAGCCAAAATGCTGCTAATATCTCTCTTATTTTTTTTGGTGTATTATAATTCAATATGTACTCTCTTTCTTTAGTAGCATAATTTTTTAATTTTTCTGTTATATCAATTACTTCTAATAATTCTTTTTGTGAATAAACATTTTGTAAATTACTCATTCCCCTATTTATTGCTTCTTTTTTTATTACTGGAAAAGAAGTTTTAGCATGAATATTTATAATTTTGTAATATAAATCTTCCGCTTCTTTATCAAAAAATTGATTTATAACTTGCATCTCATTTCCATTTTTTCTCGCAACAGTCATACAGCTTATACTTTTTCCTTTTGAAATATCTACACCTATAATTAAACAATCTTCCATTTTTTACCTCTTTTTTTTTTTCATTTTTACTTGCATGAATAGTTCTTGTATAGAATAAATTTATAATATCCTCCCCTTTTACTTTCTTCCCACCAAAAACTCCAAAACATTGTTTCTGATAATTCACTTATAATTTCTTCATTTTCTGACCATCCCCCTGTTGTTAATTCTAATGTAATACTTTCAGATTCTTCTTGTATGTTAAAAGTTCCATAATCTGTATTCCAATGTTTTATTATAATATTTATACATTCATAAATATTACTTTTGTTTAATTTTTCTAATTCTTCTTTGTTTAGCATCTAATTTAATTTTCCTCTCATATTTTCAATTTTTCTGGATTTATATGTTTGCTTTTTGGCATTATTTCTTTTAATAATCCTAAATCAAATCTTGAAAAACATTCTTTATATCCGTATAGCATGTCCTTATATAGAAACATATTTTCATTTACTTGTTTTACTAATATGTATTCATGATTATTTTTACTTATAATTTTTGGTATTCGCATAATTTTAAATCTCCAATAATTTTTATCAAACTTTTTTACTCTATTTCTAATAAAAGTTCTGCAAAAACAATTTCGTCTTTTATTTTAAGCATTAATCTACCTCTACTTTCTTTTCAAAATATTGTTTAAAACAATCTTTACAATCTATATTTATACATTTTTCATTGGTTGATTTTATAAAATCACATTTCATATTCTCGGACATATATTTTGACATTACATCTATTATTTTATTTAGCTTATTATTTTCTTGTTCTAGCTTAATATTACGATTATATAATTGCTTAAATTCATTTAATACAATTTTCAAATCAGCTTGCATTTCTTCTTGACTATATAAAACATTAAACATTACATCAGTTACACTACACCATAAATTATTTAATGCTTTTTCTATTTCTTCTTTATTCATATACCATACCTCTCATATTCTCTAATACTACCTAATACCAGATTTTGTACTTGTTTATCTAAATATACCTTTTTGTTATTTTTTAATATATAATCTCTACTACCTTCTTTATATATTTTGTATGAATTACCATCTTTTAATTTAATTACATAATAACCTTCCAAATTTATATTAGTTAAAATATAATCTTCTTTTGTTATTTCTTCTTTACTTAACATCTAAGATACCTTCTTTTCAAAATATAATTTCCAACATTTTGGTTCTATATCTAAGGCACATCTATTTTTGCAATCCAAATCTATATTTTTTGTTTCTCGTGGACAATCTGATATTTCTGATATATAAGCAGCCATCGCTTTTATCATCTTATCTTGCTTTTGTTTTTCTAATAAACTTTTATTTGCAATCTTTAAAAATAATAATGCTCTTTTATTATTTATATCTTTCAAATCGCAATTTTGTACAATATATTCAATTTTTTCTTTTATCCAAATTTGGCTTTTTTCTATTGCTTTTTTACTTAGCATCTAACCACCCTAGCTCCTTTACTTTTTCATTTATTGCTTGTAGTTCTTGCATATCTAAAGCTTCTCCATCACAATGTATTGCTATTCTTTTTGT
>CANRAW010000080.1 GCA_947628715.1 uncultured Clostridia bacterium | reverse complement strand
ATAAAAAGAGCGCCTAGGCGCTCTTTTTTAATATGATATTGTTATTGCATTTACGAATCCTGTTTCTGGGTTTATTGCAACAGAAACATTGTATTTACTTGATGTGTTTATTTGTTCTCTTAAATTTGATAATGCCATTTGGTCTGTTATTCCGTTTACACTTATTAGTTTATCTGTATTTGCTAAATTACTTTGTGTAACATAAGTCATTAGTGCTTTTACAGCCCCTCCACTTTGTAAGCCTTGATAACTTATAAACATTGCATTAAATTGGTCCTTTTCTAATGAGCTCATTGCATTTTGTGATTGGTTCATAGCTTGTTGTGTCATTTGTATATAGAATCCAAGTGGTGTTGCATAAATCAATGGGTTTTGAGTTTCTTCTAAACCTAATGTTTTCATTTGATTCCTATTTATGCTTTGTATTTGTGCGGTTATTGCTGTCATAAGTGTTTCTATATATGTTTTGTCTAAGTCATTAAGTGTTACAGAATTATTTGAATCTAAGTTATCTATACTAATGTCTTCCTTAAATGTTTTATTTAAGTCAACATTATATGAATATGATAGTTCGTCGTCTTCTTGTTCAATTGCAATTTCTAATGTATAATTTTCTTTTGTTTTTTCTGTTTCTATATCTGTATATTGAGCTCCAAAGCTAATATTTACATTTCCATCTGATTCAGCTACATAAGCAGATACATTTGCATTATATGAAATTACATTTCCGCTTTCTTGTTTTGTTAATGTTACAGTAAATTCCGTTCCTTCTACTGTAAATGTAATTGTTAAATTACTTCCTATTTTTTGCATTACAATAGTTGATTCGTTTTCAATTGTTATTGTAATTGTTCCATTTTTATTGACTACTACTTTTAAGAATTCTGCTTCTGTTGGAGTCGCACTATTTAATTCTTGAATAATTGAATCTATTTGTTTTTGCATGTTTTCTTCTTTAAATAATGTACTTGTTTTCATTTGTGCTAGTATTTGTTTTAAAATATTACATGATTGTATTTCATTTAATGTAAGTGCATAATTGTTTTCGTCTATTTTAGAGAAGTTGTCTTTTTGTACATTATTAATTATTATTTCAACATATTTTGATAATTCTTGCTTTACAGTTTCATAATCTATATCTGTATTTGAGATATTTTCTATTGTATCTGTATCTGCCTCTATTTCTAATTTTTCAAGCAATGTATCAAGTTTTCCGAGCATCTACCGCTAAGTATTTTTTTAATATTGATTCTGATGTTATTGCATACACATTTTCTATTTTTTTATATTTTATTGGCAATGTGACATCGCTCGCATAATTTATTGTTATTTTTTCTTCTGCCTTATTATTTGGTTTATCTTTTTTTCCTGTAAAATCAATACTTAGGTTATTTACTTTTTCTATAATTTTGCTATCTCCGCATCTCTTCTGGCATTGTTACTTCTGCGGTTATTTTTCCGCTGTTTTCATATTTCGAATTTTGAACTTTTTCTAAATAATTATCTAGTTTTTCTGATTTAAAATCTTCTAGGCTTATTTGTGAAATATATTTGTAGAATAGTTGTTCATTTGTTTTTAGGAAATCTGTTGTAAAATATGCAAAAACAATTCCACCCGATACAATGAGTAATAATATTATTACTATTAGTACAATTAATAATATTTTTTTGTTTTTCATTATTATACGCTCCTTTTATAATATATTTTATATTTATATGTTACCATATTCTTTAATTTTAGTCTATGTTTTCGACAAATTTTTAAAAGAAAAAATATAAGATTAGATAATTATTGTTTAAAATTTATTTATTATTTTAGATTTTATGTTATAATCATATTATGATTTTTTAGCACTAAAAAAAGAGAGGATGAATAAGTATGGATGAAAGAATAAAAAAGCAAATAGAGTTTGTTTTAGAAATAGATAAAGATAAGAATATTTTTCGCCAGACTCATTTGACGAATCATGGGCGAAATGAAAATGATGCGGAACATTCATGGCATTTGGCAATTATGGCATATCTTTTGAAGGAATATTCTAATGAAAAAATAGATATTGCAAGGGTTATGATTATGTGTTTAATTCATGATATTGTTGAAATTGATGCTGGAGATACTTATGCTTATGATAAAGATGGATTAAAAACGCAAAAAGCAAGAGAGGATAAGGCAAAAGAAAGGATTTTTTCTATTTTACCTTTAGACCAGAGAAATGAATTTATATCAATATTTGATGAGTTTGAGGAGAATAAAACTCCTGAGGCAAATTTTGCTCATGCTATGGATAATTTTCAGCCATTACTTCTTAATAATAGTAACAATGGTGGCGATTGGAGAGGTCATAATGTTACAAGCGAACAAGTTTATAATAGGCAAATAAAGACAAAAGCTGGCTCAGAAAAGTTATATGAGATAACTGATATGATTATAAAGGAGAATATAAAAAAGGGTAATTTAAAATAAATTATTTTAGTTTGTTTTACTGAATTATAGTTATATGTATAGGTAAATATAAAAAATGGTGCTTCCCACAAAAAGTTTATGCAATGACATTTCTTATTATATTTGACTTTTTTAAAAAATCTGTGTATAATAAAGATAGAAAATGAACATACAGAAATGTATGTTGCCATATAAAATTAGCAAAACACTACATTGCCGTGCAAAGCAAAATGTAGTGTTTTTATTTATTCCTTATTAGTACACATTATGTATATAATTGTCAATAAGGTTATGTTTAATGTTGTTGAAATCATAAGTCCATATATTAAAAATTAATTATTTTATTTATATTTTCTATAAATTCTATTCCATCTATCTTATTAATCCCAAAGCATTTTTTACCTAAATCTTTGAGTGATGCTCCACAATGATAAAGTTCTTTGTTATCTATAATAATAAACCTATCGTGGAATTTGTTCGTTTTTGCTATCTTTAATACCCCATATTGCTCATTAAATTTCTTAATATCTAGTTTTGTTAGATTACAATTTTGTGAAGTTAAAATAATTGCTTG
>CANRAW010000079.1 GCA_947628715.1 uncultured Clostridia bacterium | reverse complement strand
CCATGTAGAAGATGGAACAGGAAGAACATCAGAGACAAAAACAAGAACAGCATTAATAGATAAGACGCCACCAAGTGTACCAACAGTAGTTGCAACAACAAAGATAGATGGAGAAAATGAATGGTACAAGAATAGCAATGTATCAATAAAAATAAGCAATATAAAAGATAAAGAAAAAGCAGGAAAAGAAATTTCAGGAGCAGAAAAAGTAATATATAAGATAGATGGCGGAGACGAACAAATAATAACATTAGAAAGTACAAGTATAACAGAAAAAGACATAGCAGATGCAATAAAGACAGATGGAAAGCACACAATAACAGCATGGACGCAAGATAAAGCAGGAAATAAATCAGGAGCATCAATAGAACTAAAAATAAATAAAGATGGAACAGCACCAAGCAAAGCAGAAATAACAAAAGGAATAGAAGAATATCATACAATAAGTGTAACAGCAAAAGGAGCAGATGCACTATCAGGAGTAGCAAGTTATACATTCTATAAGAGTACAGAAAGTGAAAATGGACCATGGGGAGAAGGCGTAACAAAACAAGCTAACGAAGAAAACTTAGAAGAATTAGGATATACTTATGAAGGATTAGAAACAGCAACAAAGTATTACTTAAAAGTAGTAGTAAAAGATAAAGCAGGAAATACATTAGAAAGCAAAGTAATTGAAGGAACAACAAAAGGAGATTTACAAGCACCAACAATAACATTAACAAGCTCAGTAACAGGAGAAAAAGTAGATGTAGCAAATGATAATACATGGAAAAAAGGAAATATTTCAGTTACAATAACAGACTCAGCAGATAACACAAACACATCAGCAACACAAATAAAATATGAGATAACAAAAGGAACAGAGAAAATAAAAGATGGAACAACGACAGTAGGGGCATTAACGATAAACTTAGATAAAGCAATAACAACAGATGGAACGTATACAATAACAGCATGGGCAATAGGAAGAGGAGGAACATCACAGCCTTCAACAAGAACAGTAAAAAGAGATACAGTTGCACCAGCAAAGCCAACACTTGCAGTATCAAAAGGAACAGAAACAGTTGCAGGAAGTGGATGGTATACAAGCAATGTAGATGTAAAGATAACAGCAGGAACAGATCCAAAAGGAACTGATGTAAACGAAGTATCGGGTTCAACAAAAGTACAATATAAGATAGACGAAGGAAAGTTAACAGATGCAACTGGCACAACGCCAACAATAACAGATGCAATAACAACAGATGGAGTTCATACAGTAGTAGCATATACAGTAGATGCAGCAGGAAATACATCAGAAGTATCAGAAACATTAGAAATAAAGAGAGATACAACTAAGCCAGCAGCACCAACACTTGGAACACCAACAGAGACAAAAAATGCAAAAGGTTGGTATGCAGCAGATGTAAATGTACCAGCAACAGCAGGAGAAGATACAGTGCCAAGTGGGTTACAAGCAAATCAAGTATCAGGAAAAGCAAAAATAAGGTACACGATAAATGGAGCAGCGGGAGCAACAATAGATAATACAACAGGAGATGTACCTGTAACAAGTGATGGAAGTAATATACAAGTAGTAGCATATACAATAGATAATGCAGGAAATGAATCAGAAGCATCAAAGGCAGTATCTATAAACTTAGATAAAACAAATCCAAGTAAAGCAGAATTAACAGTAGGAACACAAGACTATAAAACAATACAAGTAACAGCAAAGGGAGCAGATGCAACATCAAAGGTAGCAAGTTATACATTCTATAAAAGTGAAACAAGTGCAGATGCAGGATGGACGAAAGTAGAAGAAAAGGCAGCAGAAACAGCAAACTTAGAAGAATTAAATTATATATATACAGGATTAATAACAGGAAAAGACTATTGGTTCAAAGTAGTAGTTACAGATAACGCAGGACATACGACAGAAAGTAGTCCAGCTAAGGGAAGAACCAAAGGAGATTTAAATGCACCAACTATTACTTTAACAAGTAGTAACAATGCAGATAAAATGGAACAAACAAATGATACAACATGGCGTAAAGGAAAAATAACAGTAACAATAACAGATTCAGTAACAGATATAAATAAAACATCAGCAACAAAAGTAAAATATCAAATAACAAATAATGCGGGAAAAGTTGTAAAAAGTGGAACAGAAGCATTACCACTAACATTAACAGATGCAATAACAGAAGACGATGTAGAATATACAATAGAGGCATGGGCAATAGGAAGAGTAGATACAGATATATCAGCAAAATCAAGCACAAGAAAAGTAAAAAGAGATGCGACAGCACCAAGTACAGCAAGTTTGAAAGCAGGAGTATCAACCTATAACACAATTCCAGTAACAGCTACAGGAGCAGATGCTACATCAGGAGTTGCAAAATATAAATTCTATTATAGTACATCAGAAAAATCAGGATATGATACTGGAACAGAAGTAACAGCAAGTACAACAAGTCCAAATTCGCAAACACATACATACACCAATCTTGCAACAGGAACAACATACTGGCTAAAAGTAGATGTAACAGATAATGCAGGAAATACAACAACAAGTACACCAATAAGTGTAAAGACACTTGGGGAGTTAAAGGCACCAATAATAACTTTAACAAGTGATATTACAACAGAATCAAGCATTATGGATGCAGGACATGATGACAGTTGGAGACATGGAAATATATCAATAAAAATAACAGATGCAGGAGCATCAGGAAAAAGCTCAGCAACAAAGATAAGATATCAAATAAATAGTGAAGCAGCAGTTACAAGTGAAAGTGGAACAACAACAGTGGATTTACAAAATCATATAACAGAAGATGGAACATATACGATAAAAGCATGGGCAATAGGAAGAACAGATACAGAAGAAGCAGGACCAACAACAAGAACAGTTAAAAGGGATACAGTAGCACCAGGTGTACCATCTGGAACAATAACAACAGGAACAAAGAAAATACCAAGTGGGGAGTGGTATACATCAAATGTTATATTACAACTAACAGCAGGAGCAGACCCAACACCAAGTTCAGGAATAAAACAAATAATATATGGAACTACTTCATCAAACTTAAA
>CANRAW010000078.1 GCA_947628715.1 uncultured Clostridia bacterium | reverse complement strand
TTTCCATTAAAAAAAATTAGAGAAACACAAAAAGTTGCAGATAAATATTTTTTATCAGATGATAAAATAGAAAAATTTAGATATTTAAAAGGTAGCAAAAGAATTCCAAGAATTAAGCCTAATGGAGACTCTTATATGTATTCTGAAGGTGCTATGGCATTTCCTGATAATTTAGATTCTCCAGCAAGAACTATGCTGACATCAGAAAGTGGATTAAGTAGAATGTCACATGTTATTGAGGATTATAAAACTGGAAAATTAAGATTATTAACTCCACTTGAATGTGAAAGAATAAACGGATTCCCAGATAATTGGACTGATACGGGAATGACCGATAAAAGAAGGTATTTTATGATGGGAAACGCTTTAGTAGTTGGTGTAGTTGCTAAAATAGGAATAGAGTTAGAAAAAATCATTGATAATGAAGACTAGATTTTAAAAATATGATATAATTAAAATAGATTTCGTATCATTCAAATAGAATGATACTTTTTTTTGTTAGGAGATGATAAATTGAAAAATTCTACAATAAAACAACACAAACAAATCGGTAAAGAACTTGTCCCACCATTTATGCAGGAACCATTAGGTAGTGTAATGCATTTATGCTCATGGTCTAAAGAAAGACTGCCAGAATATGTTTGGATTGGGCTCTTAAGAAATTCATGCAATAATAAAAAAGATTTCTTTGAAAAATTTTATTATTTGAAGGAATATATGCTTAAATCATTCGAAGAGCCAACTGACAAATTTTCAACAATTTTAAAACTAAAAAAAGAAGATAAAATATCTTTGTTTGAAAAAATAAAAGAAATATTTGGATATAAAGTATTAGATCCGATAATAATTGTTTCTAATTTTGATAAAGATTTAAGGGATTCTTTCTTAGATAAATCCAATACAAATAATATGCGAATATCCACAATAGTTGATATTATAGAAAAAATGTATGATAGATGTTGTGATTTTGCAATGGATATAAGATATAGTGCTTTAATATTAAAAATAAATAAGATTTATTTCCCAAGCAATGATATGATTTTAAAAGATGCTATACAAAAATATCCTTTATTAGAAAATGATAATCCACTAATTGATATGTATAAAATTAGTTTATCAAGTTTAGAAGGAATGGACTTTATTGATAGTGATTATGCTTATTCAAAATATTTTTATGAGGAGATGTATTTAATGACAGACTGTAACCCTAAAGTAATTGTATATCCAGAAAATGATAATATGGATTTACTTATTGCTAAAATAAATGAACTAAAAAAATTAATTTTAAAGACAGATGAAATTAAATCAGATGATAAACGAGATGTAATAGTTGGTAATATTACCTATATATACAAAATTGTTAAGGAAATTATAGATAACAATTTATATGATAGTATTATATCGAGGTATGTATTAAGAACTATAACCGAAGTTATAGTTAATATAAAATTTTTATGTTCGCGAGAAAAGGATAATCCTGATATATGGGAAGCATTTAAGGATTATGGAAATTCAAAATATAAAATGATTTATAAAAGAATTGAGGAAGGCACTACATTAAGCGACAATTGTAAGCATTTTGATGAAATTATGTTAAAATTATTAGCAAACGAAACGAAAAGTGAAGAATTTTTAAAAGTAAGTTTTAAGGACTTTGCAGATAAGAATGTAAGGCAAAAATTTATGTTAGTAGATGAAAAGGATTTATATGATACATATTATGATTATGACACTTGTTTTACTCATGGATATTGGGGTGCCATTAGAGAAAGTGCTTTGCTTACTTGCGATAATCCAGCTCATAATTATCATAGTGTTGCAGATATAGAATGCAATCAACAATTAATTAATTGTTGTGATGATTTAATTTTTTTAATAGATAAAATTATAGTAATTATGAATAGTGAATTGGGGGTAAATTAATGATTGAAAACATTATATCTTACCAAACAGAATATATAAACATACTTAAAGAATTCAAAAAACAATCCAGATTATATGATGAATATTTATTATTGTTAGATAGAGTTGAACTATTGTTAAAAAGGAATAAAAGAACTATCACAAATTTTTTAGAATTAAACAACTCAGACTATTTATATTATGGTGGAGCTACATATTTCAATAATTATTCAAACGAAATTAATCCAATTATATTTTCAGGGAAAAAAATTATTGTAGCTGACCCAATAGTAAAATTATCGTCATTTATAAAAGCATCAGATTTTTTCGATTTTAATAGAATCAAAGATATTGTTAATAATGCAATTGAAAACACCATTGAATTAGAATCAAAACTTATTAATGGAAATATTATATATATTAATCCAGATGATTTTATTACAGAGATTAAAGAAGAAATTTATGAAACAGCTCGTGATATAACTATTCAATATTTAAATAGTAATTTAGATAAAAATTATAATGATGTTGATGAATTTATAAAAGATAACAATTTATTATCTTTTGAAGAACTAGAGAAAAAACTGCCTAATCTTAACAAAATACTTTTCACTGTAGATTCTACCCCAAAAATGAGTTTATTTGAAAAGATAAATCAAAACTATATTGATACAGGAATTGGAGAAGAAAAAATTAAGAGTTTGAGCGCCGTAGAACAAGTCATTTTAATTTTTATTGGTTTATTTGGGCAAGCTTTTGAATTAAAAACAATATCAATTATATTAAATTGCCCACTATATATAACAAGGTCAAATGTTATATTGTATTTAAATTGTATTAACTTTGTTGATGATAATGACAAAAAAAGAATTACAGAAAGCAATATACTATTTGCTTTATATCAAGTTTTAAAAGATAAAGATACAAAAGATATTAAATATAATGATGAATATTCAAAATTGATAGATAATTTATCTACCAATTGCAATTCTATTGACGATTATGTAAATGAATTAAAAAATCTTGATCTATAATCAAATGTATGATATAATTAATTTAGGTGGATATTTATATATCATCTTCACTTGGAGAAAAAGTTGTGTAATCACTCAACTATCGCTCCAATGTGATAATTACTCACACCCTCGTGTGAGTTTTCTTTTAAAAAAATATCCTATATCACTCGTTGATATGG
>CANRAW010000077.1 GCA_947628715.1 uncultured Clostridia bacterium | reverse complement strand
TCAAATTCAGACACTTACCTGAGGACTAGATAATAACCCCTTTTACTCTTCTTTATCTAGAAATACTATTCATATAACCCTTTCCAAATTTGATCTAGTTCTCAATAAGTGTCTGAATAATACCTACTGGAATAGGTAATAACCCAAACTAAACAGAAAACATAAGCTAATATAGGAGTTGAAACTTATGAAGTGTAAAAAAGAATTAAAAGTTATAGTTCACAATCCGATAAGTGAAGACCAAGCATCTAAAAAAATAAAAGAGATTTGTGAATTATTAAAAAATATGGAATAGAGAGGAGTAACTTGCATGAAGAAAATTAATAAAAAGAATTTATCAATTTTGATTTTAAATTTAGTTAGTCTTGGAGTAGTATTGCATGATTTATTTGTCATTGTAACTAAATTATCAGTATGTTGGACTGCTTTTGGAATATTAAGTTTTTGCTTCTTTGCAATGACTTTAGAATTATCTTATGAATATTTAGAAAGCAAAATAAAAGATACTGGTGTCACTTGTAAAACGCCAGTATCAAAGACAACTCGTTAAATAAAAATTTAACGAGATAAATATATCACGAATTTTAAAAATAATCAATAGGGTGGTTTTAGTTGGATATAGGAGAATATATGGCAATACTTAAGAGTGAAATAAGGAATAAATTTAGTACTATACCTAACTCAGTTATACGAGCTAAAGATGTATCAGACGGTGACTATCGGCTTATGATTTATTTATATTCATTGCCAAATGGTTGGAGAGTTAATCAAAGCTATTTAGCTTCCGAATTAAAATGTAATTTAAGAAATGTAAATGCTAAAATAAAGCGATTAAAAGATGCCGGATATTTAGAAATTGTTAGAGCTAGTAAAAACAATATGTCTGATTATATTTACATATTAAAAGAAAAAGATATGTCAGTAAGCGACGCGTCAGTAAGCAACGCGTCGATAAACAACGCGTCAATAAATGACGCACATATAAATAATAATATAATAAATACTGATTTAATAAATAATGATATAAATATATCTACTACTACTAGAGCAAATTTTATTGCTTATGTTGAAAAAACTTTTAATCGAATCTTAAATGGAGAAGAGCAGAATTACTTTTCTAAAATAGATATCAATTATTTAACATTATATGCAATTAGAGAAGCCGGTAAACAAAATAAACTAAATATAAAATATATTGAAAAAATTATAAAAGACTGTCAAGAAAAAGGAATAACTACAATGGAGCAATTAAGACAACGGGAAAAGGACTTTGAAAGTCAAAAGCATACTTATCAAAGAAAAATGGAAAAGCCACCAGATTGGTTTAACAAAAAAATAGTAGAAGAAAAATTAAGCGCAGATGAAGAAAAAGAATTAATAAATATTTTGAAAGATTTTGAATAAATAAGGAAGGAAAAAAAGATATGAAGATTACAAGTGTTAAAGTAAAAAAATTAGAAACAGAAAACGACAGATTATTAGGAGCTGCAAGTATTGTAATAGATAATGAATTTATAGTTACAGGAATTAAAATAATCAGAGGCAATAATAGATTATTTGTGGCAATGCCTAGTGAGAAAATGCCTGATAATACTTTTAAAGACATAGCGCACCCTTTAAATATGGAATGCAGGCAAAAACTTGAAAATATCATTTTAAAAGAATATCGGAAAATAAACGAAGGAAATATTAAAGAAAATGAATAATATTATGTATGTTAATTTTAATTTTATTCGTCTTGTTTGCCCTAACTGTAGAGCTAATTTAATAGAAAATAATTTTTTAAGGCAATTAAGCGAAAACATTAAAAAAGATTGCAAAAATTTAGAAATAAACGGAACTTCATTATTAAATTACGAATTATGCTGTCCTAGATGCTCTTTTAATTTTACCAGGAATATAGAAATTGAAAGAACTAAAAATATATTAATTGTTACTTAGTCTTATAAATTAGAAGGTGTTATTTATGTCTAGAACTTTTAGAATAACTTATGGTCGAAAAACAGTTAGACCTTTTAAAAAAGATGATTTAAATAATATGTTAATTATATGTAAAAAAACATATACCAAGGCTTTAGAAGATAATGATAAAGAAACTTATAAAATTTGGTTACGCAATTACATGATGTTACATTTAGGCAGGAATTTAGCTTTTCGTATAGAAGATTTAGTACAATTAAAAACAAGCAATTTTAAAAATGGTGGTGTTTATACAAGAGAATTTAAAACCGGAAAAGAGCAAGCCTTTGAATTACACCCATCTCTTGCTAAAGATGTGGAAAAATATATTCATGATATGGAACTTATTGATGGAGAATATCTATTTCAAAGTAGAAAAGGAATTAATGTCCCAATAACTAGACAAAGAGCGTGGCAAATTATAAAAGAGTTATCAAAAGGGATAAAAATAAGTTATGTTGTTGGTACTCACTCTTTAAGAAAATATTTTGCTAGAACCTATTATGAACAAACTGGCGATTTAATAGGATTAAGCAAAATGTTAAATCACTCTAGTATTTATGTAACATTAAGATATATTTGCTGGGACGAAGATGATAAAAATATTAAACGAAAAAGCTTTTATTTAGGAAATTAAGGTGGAAATATGATTTTTTTAAAAAAATTAATCAGAGGTTTAGAGGTTGAATATAAAAATATTAATGAAAAATTAGCTTCAATAGATAATAAATTAAGTAAATATTTCAATTTATTGGAGGAAAATAGTAAATTAAAAGATAAAATATTAAAATTAGAAGAAGAAAAAAAAGAAACAGAAAAATTAACTTTATTGAGAGAAAAAAATATTAAAGATTTAGAATTAGAAATTAAAGATACTAAAAAAGTAAGGCAGCTTCTCAATGATATTTCTAAGGTTGTTGATAATGCCTGCGATACTATTGATGGCTTAAAAAATAATTTATATAAGGTGGTTGAACTTCCTAATGATAAAACCAAAGGAAATCAAAAAATGCAGATTTATTCCAAAAGTAAAGCAAGCAATATTATAAAGAAGGTAATAAATAATGAAGAAGATAGATAAAGAAGCAATAGTGCTAATTGTGATTTTAATAATTCTTTTAACTTATGTATTTTCAATGATGTATGGTGCAATTAAAGAGTCTTTTAGAGAATATGAATATGCTAAAGATGGTGTTATAGGAAAAAGCAAAGAATGTTATCAAAATGATGATGGAGAGTGTCTTTGCAGGATAGGAAATAACTTTATAG
>CANRAW010000076.1 GCA_947628715.1 uncultured Clostridia bacterium | reverse complement strand
GTTGATTTTTGGAATTCATAGCTTGCTACCTTTGATGTTGCGTCTTCTCCTTTTGCTGTTACTTTAATTGTATGATAGTCTTGTGTTCCAACTGTTAACTCTGCTTTACTTGGTGCTGTTGTATCTCTTTTTATTATTTTTGCTCCAGATTCTTCTGATATATTTCCTGCTAAGTCTACCGTTTGTGCTGTTATTGTGTATGTTCCGTCTTGGTCTATAGCATGTGTTTTTGTTGTTGCATTTACTATTTCTTGTTCTGTTCCATTTACTTTATATTTTATTTGTTTTGAGCCTGAACCTGTTCCTGCTTCTGAACCTTGGTCTGTTCCCGCAGTTATGACTACATCTACATTATTTGTATACCATTCTCCATTTTCTATTTTCTTTGTTCCGTTCTTTTCTTCTAATTTTGGTACTGCAGGCGCAATTGTATCCAATTTTGGCTCTTTTTTACTTGATGTAGATTTTCCATTTTCGTCTTCTGATTCTAACCATGCTGTTATTGTTCTTGTTCCTTGCTTTGTTCCTTTATTTATTGTTGTGTTTACTTCTCTTGTATCTCCTAAATTAAATGTTTGTTGTTGTCCATCTATCTCATATACTATTCTATTTGCTCCTGATTGGCTTGCTGGTGTTTCGTCTTTTATCTTTACATTTATTGTATCTCTATACCAGCCTTCTTCTCCTCCAACTGGGGCTGTGTTTGATGTTAGTGTTATTTTTGGCTCTTGTAATATTCCTTTTGTGCTTGCTTGTACATCTGTTTTAGTTGCTCTATTTCCTGCCCTATCTGATGCTTCTACTGTTACCTGATAGTCTTTCTTTGGATCTAATCCTGTAACATCGTAAGTATTATTTGTTGTTGTTGAATTAGGTAATTCTATTGGCTGACCACCTACTGGCTTTACTGTATATTTATATGTTATTTTATAGTCTTGATTTCTATTTGGATTTCCTGACAAGTCGTCTTCTGCTATTGCTGTTATTTTAAAACTATTTGTTGTTCTTTCTGTTATTTTAACTTCATCATTTATAAATTTTGGTGCTGTACCGTCTTTATATATTTCTATTTGCTTTGGTGCTGATTCATTTCCCGCATTATCTACAACTACTATTTCTATTTTTCTTATTCCGTCTTTAGTTATTATTATTGGTGTTTTTGCATAGTCTGTTACTTCTTTATATTCTGTATTAAATTCTTTTTCTGTATCTGTTTCATCTTTTTCTATATATTTATATTTATATCTTGCAACTTTTGAGTTTTCGTCTGTTGAATTTGCAAGTGATATTTTTACTTCTTGTGAATTATACCATGTTCCGCTTTTTTCAGGTGTTATTGTTTCGGCTAACGTTGGTTTTATATTATCATAGTTAATATCTACTGTTGCTGTTTCTGATTCGTTTCCTCCTTCTCCATCGTCTACCCACGCTGTTATTGTTATCGTTCCTGAAACTGTTATCCCTACATCTTTTTGTAACTCTTTTTCTAGCGTTACTTCTTTTCCTTCTACTCTTGTATTGTCTTTACTTATTGCTCCTGCAATGAAATAAGTTATTCCTTTTGCTGTTGGATTATCTGTACTTATTTTTACTATTAATGGTTTTTGGTCTGCTCCAAACCAGCCATTTACAGGTTTTCCTTCTGATATTATTTCTATCTTTGGCGCAATAACTGTACTTGATACTCTTATCCATGCGTATCTCATTTGGCCTGACACAGCAGTTACTCTTACCATGTACCAGCCTGTGTATTGTAGGTTTGAAAATGTTACTTTTGCGTCATTTTTTGTTTCTAATACTTCTCCTCTATAGATTAACTCTATCTTATCTACTTCTACATCGGAGGTATTTGTTACTTCTGCACTTAATGTTGCTTTTTCTTTGTTATAGCTTGTTTTTAAGTTTGGAAGCACTCCTTTGTTTTCTTTTCCTACATATTCTATGAACTTTTGCTCTGTTACTTCGTCATAATAGATTTGATATATGTATCCTTCTACTGTTGTTACAATAATATCGTCATTTGTATCTTCTCTATTTACATTTGCTGACGAATTTTTTACCCATGTTGTCTCTTTGTTCATTTCTTCTGCTAATTTTTGAAGGGTTGTGTTCTTTCCGCATTATTGCGTTTTCTAAGATTACTCCTTCTCTTAGCTCTGTTACTCGCTCCTTATATTCTTCTATCTTATACTCATCCGCAGCAGTAATTGTTTGCCCTATTATTGCCTCGTCTCCTACTATTCCGCGAATCGCGACAAGTGAAAGAATTATCAAAATGATTACCATTATGATAAGCGAAATAAGGGTTATACCACCCTCGGGGTTTATTGTTTTAGCTTTTTTCATTTCTTTATCCTTTCTTTAGATTTTTAAGGAGACTTTATTTTTCTCCTTATTGTTGGAAACTAAAATAAAGCAAAGCTAAAAAGTTTAATTTTAATTTCCAACAATAAAGAGAAACGGCTAACAGCCAAAAGCCTTTTAGATAATCTTACATGCTTTCCAAGTAAAATTGAATTTTTGCGTGTGTCGCTCGGGGCGAGCTAAACTTCGCATAATTTCTAAAACTTATTTTTGGCACCCTTCCACGGCAAGCGTGAACTCTTTCCAAAAATAAGTTTAAGAAATTCTAGCTCGCTTACTCTACATTCGCTCCTTACTTAAAATTAAATTTTATTGGAAAGCTGTTAACGACTTAACCTTAGGCTACACATTAGCTATGCGTCAAAATCTTTTTTATCATTTTATATGGCGACAGTCCTTTGAGACGGGGGTTATGACCCGCGAAAGCCTTGGAGCCTAGAAAATGATAACAAAAGATTTTGAGGTAGCTTAGCGGTAACATTTTGCCAAATTTATGTTTTACGATACTTGACACGTAAGCCAAAACGTTTTTTGTCAAAACAACGCCAAAAAGACACAGCCCACTTTATGCCACTTTTTCGCACCAACGCAAAACAAAACATAAAGAAACTGTGTCCTTATATTTATTCTTTATTATTTTTTTGTATGTTAAATAGCCCCTAAGAAGCCTTGTGTGTGTGTGTGTGTGTACAGCCGCAAGGGTTTTGGTGTTTTATTGTTTTAGCTTTTTTCATTTTTTTCTCCTCGTTTGAAAAATATTTTAACATATCTTCAAACTAAATTTTATTGTTTTATATTTTTATTATAAATTTTAATTCGATTCTTGTCAACAATTTTCACCAAAAAACATACTTGTAATTTTTTCC
>CANRAW010000075.1 GCA_947628715.1 uncultured Clostridia bacterium | reverse complement strand
GTGGAGAATGTACTCTTGGGGAGTAAATCTATTGTCTAGCAAGCACTGAATTTATACTCCCGTACAAATTCGTATGTGGGGAAATCCCCAATCCCCTTGCTAGACAAATCTAATTTTAAAGAAAGGAAGATGATGAAGTATGAGTGAATTATTATTTTTTATTTTAGGTTTAATTATAGGTGGTCTTGGAATGACAACTTTAATGTGTTGCTTACAAGTAAATCGTGTAAATGAATTAGAGAGGCAGATTGTTTTAAAAGATAATAAAGATGATAATGAGCCGGAGGTATGGCAATGCGAAAACGTAGAATAAAAAAACAATTGTGGTTAAGTGATGAAGAAGATTATATTTTAAAAACTAGGTCAGAGGCAGTTGGTATGAATGCCTCTGATTATATTAGAAAATTACTTGTAGGATATAAACCCAAAGAGAGACCACCAGAAGAATTTTATGTCGCAATAAAAAGTATTCGTCTTATTGGAAACAATATAAATCAAATAGCAAGAATGGCAAATGCAAGAGGGGTTGTAGATGTTCTTCATTTTAATAAAGAGGTAGATAAATTAGACCAATTAATTATAGATATAAAAAATAAATATCTTCGCCCTGAAAAAGATAAGTAAATATCAGCAGAAATCTGTTCAAAAGTAAGTTTAAATGATATAATATTTATCGTTAGGAGTGAGTATGAAATGGTTATAGAATATGATAAAAAATATGATGAAGATATAAAAGATTTATTAGTTGAATTACAAAACTATATTGTAGATATAGATAAAGAAAAATACAATATAATTAGTGATGAATATAGAGAAAAATATTTTGAAAAGACAATAGAAGAAGTTAAAAAAAATGATGGTAAGATTCTTTTATATTTAGAAAATAATAAAGTAGTTGGTTTAATAGTCGGAATAATAAATAATGAAGAAACATTAGAATATGATTTCAAAGCACCTAAAAGAGGTAGAATAACTGAACTTATAGTTAGTAAAAATATTAGAAGCAAAGGAATTGGCTCAGTATTATTGGAAGAAATGACAAAATATTTAAAAGAGAATAATTGTAAAGATATTTTAATTGAAGTATTTGGGTATAACGAAAATGCAATTAAGTTTTATGAAAAGAATGGTTATCATACAAGACTAATAGATATGATTAAAACTGATTTATAAAAATAGATTAATGGAGGAATATTTTATGGATATAAAATTTGAACAAGATGGATTTAAGTTTAATGTTAGAAGTTCGTGTATAATAAAGGATAAATCACACAAAAATGTACTTTTAACAAATATGAGAGCAATAACAGACCACGAAGCATTTTTGCTACCCGGTGGACGATTAGAAGTTTTAGAAAATTCATTAGAAGCAATATATAGAGAAATGCAAGAGGAACTAGGAATAACTCTTGATTATAAATTAATATCTATTGAAGAAAACATTGTTAAGGATACACAATTCCATATGATAGAATTTGTATTTTATGCAGAAATAGATAGTTTTGATTTAATTAGAAGTTTAGATGATGGTTGGGATAAATTTAAAATTGTAGAAATTAAAGATATTGAAAATGTTGATGTTAGACCAAGAACAATGAAAAAATTGATACAACAAGAAGAATATATTGGTATTACTCATAATGTTAATTATGATTGGGCTTCTTGTAATGAAGAAGAAAGAAAAATAAAGAAATAAAAGATTATACTTGATAAGAATAATAGATTAAAAGGGAGTAATATATATGTTAAAAAAATATTTTAGTGGTTTAAAATTCGGATTATTGTTGCAAATAGCAGTAGGACCAATGTGTTTAATGGTCTTTAATACAGCAAAAAATGTTGGCTTTTTAGTGGCATTGTCATTGGTACTTGCTATTGCACTTGTTGACGCTTTCTATATTACACTAGCAAGTGTAGGTGTAAGTAAATTATTAGAAAAAGAAAGTGTAAAAAAAGTATTTAAAATAATAGGTTCAATAGTTTTAATTATATTTGGTATTAATATTATTTTAAATGTGTTTGGAATTAACATTATTCCGGGATTAAATTTAAACCCAACATCAACTAATATCTTTATACAAGGCTTGGTATTGACTTTATCTAATCCAATAACAATAGTTTTTTGGGGAAGTGTTTTAACAACAAAAATTATTGATGATAAATTACAAAAGAAAGAATTAGTAGTTTTTTCAATGGGATTAGTTTCAGCAACTTTATTGTTCTTAACATTAGTTGCTATACTAGGAACTATTCTTTCTAACTTTATACCAGAAAATATTTCAAATATTTTAAATATAATAGTTGGAATTTTAATAATATTCTTTGGCATTAAAATGGTATTAAAGAAAGAAAAAAAGAAATAAGTTAGTAAATTATAGTTATGAGGTTATCAGTAAAATGGTAATCTCTTTTTTTATTGTAAGAAAGGAGTGTGAAATGGCAACAACAGGAATATGGAAAATTGAAAAAAGATTAGATAATGTTTTGAATTATACAACTAATATAGAAAAAACATTAAATAGTGAGTATGGTAAAGATAGTTATTATGATTTGCACAATGTTATAGATTATATTGAAGCAGATTATAAAACTGAACAACAATTTTATGTGTCTGGTGTTAATTGTAATTCTAAAACTGCACTTGAAGAAATGACTATAACAAAAGAACAATTTGGAAAGACAGGAGGAATACTTGGCTTTCACGCATTTCAATCATTTGCAGAGGGAGAAGTCACCCCAGAACAATGCCACGCTATTGGTGTAAGACTTGCCGAAGAAATGTGGGGAGATAGATTTGAAGTTGTTGTCAGTACACATCTTAATAGCAATCACTATCATAATCACTTTGTAATAAATTCTGTATCATTTAAAGATGGTAAAAGATATTATGATAAAAGAGAAACTTATGCAGAATTAAGACGAATATCTGATTCTATATGTGAAGAATATGGCTTATCTGTTATACAAGAGAAACCTTGTAGAAATAGTAAAATAAATTATGCTAATTATCAAAAGAATTTTAATAATAAAGTTAATTATTATTCTATTGCAAAAGAAGATTTAGATAGAGCAATAGGTATGGCTACTTCTTATTATGATTTTGAAGATTTAATGAAAGCAATGGATTATGAACTTTTTTATAGAGGGGATAAGTTAAGTATAAGAAGAAGTCCATATAAGAAAAATATTCGTATTGAAAGATATTTTGGTAATGAATATTCTATTGATAGAATCAAACAAAGAATTGATGAGGAATATATTAAAAGAGTTCCTTTTATTGAAGAATATGGGAATAAACCTAAACCAAAGGCAGATTATTATAGAAAAAAGAAACCAAAAGGATTTTATGCTTTATATATTCATTATTGTTATCTTTTAAAAGTATTCCCTAAAAAATATCCATATCAAAAATTATCTCCTGCAATTCGTGCTGATGTACGAAAGATGGAAGAAATATCAAATGAAACAAGACTGCTTGTCAGAAATAATTTAAAAACTGACGAGCAGTTTTTTTCGTTTAAGGAAGATAA
>CANRAW010000074.1 GCA_947628715.1 uncultured Clostridia bacterium | reverse complement strand
AGGAAACCCAAAATAGCAAAGCTAAAACAATAAAATAAAACTATTTTAAATTTCCTACTTTAAAGACAAATCCACACGAAAAAAACACAACCTACTTTATATTGTTGTTTTGCACCAACGCAAAACAAAACATAAAGAAGTTGTGTCTTTATATTTATCTATTATTATTTTTTTACATTTTAAATATCCCCTAAGAACAAATGTGTGTGTGTGTGTGTGTGTACAGCCGCAAGGGTTTCAGCGATTTGTTTTAATTTTTTCATCTTTTTTACCTCTTTTTCAAACTTATTATTTACAGTTTGTACAATTTTTATTTTAAAATATAAATCGACACTTGTCAATAATTTTTTACAAAAAACCCACCGGTAATTTTTACAAAAAAATAAACCTCGCCAAAAAAAGCGAAGTTTATTACACATTTATTACTTATCAAAATAAATTTTCAAAAAATGCTCCATTATTCTTCTTTTCTTAAAACAAACGATACATCCTGCGCATCTTTATAAGTAGCTGCAATAGCTGCCTTCAAAGTAGTAGTCTCCCCAACATCAATCTCCGCAATCTCTCCTGCAAAACTTGTTAACTCATTTCCCTCTCCATCTAAAACCTTTACATCAATTGACTTTTTATCTGATTTATTCTTTGTAACATTCTTTATATCAGCACTTACAGTTGTAACACCATTAGCACTCTCTATAACTATATTATATACCTCTAATCCTTCAAAAGTTTTGCTTTTTTCAAGTTTTTTCGTTTCATTTATCTCCTCTTCAACATTTTGATTATCTAATGTATTTGTATCATTATCATTTTTCTTGCCCCTTGTTGCAACAATAATAACAACAACAATGACAACTACTGCAATTAATATAATAAGATTCTTAACTTTCATTTTTTTCAATCCTTTCTTAAAGCAAAAAAATTTTGATATAAAATCCTTTATATTAATATATCTAAAATTTAACTTATTGTCAATAGAATATTTGCAAAATGTTTATCTAATAATATCAAGTATTTTACTTAATATATCCATTATAACATTTGTACTTTTTTCGTCATTAGTAACTTCACTTGCACTTGTTTCTACATAATCAACCTTAGGTAAAGTTACATATACAATTTGTGATGTACTAAGTTTTTGCATGCCCAATTTTTCTTTTGCCTCTTGCTCAATTTTCGTTAAATTTAAGCTACTTTCAATATTAGCCTCTAATTGTGCTGTTTCCTTTTCAATTAATCCTAAATCAGTTCTAAGTGATTTTAAATTTGAATAAGTTTTGTCTATTACAGCATATCTATAACTTATTAAAAATAAGGATGCGAAACCTAATGCAACATACGATACGATTTTAGCTTTTTTTAATTTTGTAACTTTTGTATTATTATTTTTTGTTACACGACTTGCTGTCCTAGTTTTACCAGTTTTCTTATTAGGCTTTTCATAATCTTCTTTTATTTTTCTAGGGCTTGTCCCATATTCGTATCTACTGTATGCCATTAGTTTCACCTCCTTTGTTAATTACTCTCTTTCAAAAATTCTTAATTTTGCACTCCTTGCTCTTGAATTTTCTTTTTGTTCTTCTTCTGTTGGAATTATCGGTTTTTTGTTTATAATTTTTCCTAATTTCACTGCACCACAGACACAGTATGGTAAATCTTTTGGACACGTACATTTTCCGTAATGCGTCATTAAAAGCATTTTTTACAGCTCTATCTTCTAATGAGTGAAATGTTATAACACATAACCTTCCAGATTTATTTAAAACCTTAATTGAAGACATTATTGTTTCATATAAAGGTTTTATTTCATTGTTTACTTCTATTCTAATTGCTTGAAATGTTCTTTTTGCGGGATGCCCGTCATTTGCAAATTTTGCAGGTATTGTCTTTCTTATAATTTCTACAAGCTCTCCCGTTTTTTCTATTTCTTTTATTTTTCTTTGTTCACATATATTCCTTGCAATTTTTCTAGCAAATCTTTCTTCTCCATATTCTGAAATTATCCTATATAGCTCATCCTCAGAATATGTATTTACAACATCCTTTGCAGTTAATTCAGAAGTTTTATCCATCCTCATATCAAGCATACTTTCTTCTTGCATATAACTAAAACCTCGTTCCTCATTATCTATTTGATAAGAAGAAACACCAAGGTCTAGCAATATTCCATCAACTTTTTCAATGCCAAGATTTGATAAAATTTCTTGTATTTCATCATGATTTCCATGGATATATTTTACGTTGCTGAAATTTTCTAATTTCTTCTTTGCAACTTCAAGTGCTTCGTTATCTCTATCTATGCCAATTAATAATCCTGTATTATCTAATGCTTTTGCAATTTCTAAACTATGTCCTGCTCCTCCGCAAAGTGCCATCAACATATATACCATTTTTTTTGATATTTAATCCTGAAATTGCTTCATTAAGTAGTACAGATTTGTGTTTAAATTCCAATTTCTACCTTCTCCTTGATAAAGCATTACAGTTGGTAAGATATTATAATTACCAACTGTAATGAAATCTACTCTAAAATATATCTTTTGTTATGATAACTTTTGTATTTTCTAATTTTTTCTTTAGCACTTTTTTATTTCTTTTGTAGATTTTACATTTTATCTTTTGTATTCCTTAATCTTCTTTTGTATAACTTAAGTTTTTATCTTTTGTACTCTAATTTTCTTTTGTATCTTAAATTTTTTTCTTTTGTAATGCCATCTTTTGTTCATTTATATAAACTTTTGCAAGTTATATACCTAATATTTTGTCCATATTTTCTGCAATTTCATCAGCTGAAATATTTTCTTCACTCTTAGACCATGTATCTTTATCCCAGATTTCTATTCTTGTACCTACACCAAGTATTACAATTTCTTTTTCAAGATTTGCATATATTCTTAGATTTCCGGGAATTAAGAATCTTCCTTGTTTATCAATCTCGCACTCAATTGCTCCTGATAAGAAGAATCTTACAAAGTCTCTAGCGTTTTTGTTGGTAAGTGGAAGTAGTTTAAGTTTCTCTTCAAAGTTAGCCCATTCGTTTTGTGAATACGCAAATAAACATCCATCTAATCCTTTCGTTAAGATGAACTTTTCTCCTATATCTTCTCTAAGTCTCGATGGCATTATTACTCTGCCTTTAGCGTCAACAGAATGTTCATATTCACCTATAAACACTTGGGCTCACCTCCGTTTCCCTTTGTGACACTTTTTACCACTTCTCTCCACTTCAAATTGATTTTAATATAACTTTAATAAAAATGCAAGTATTTTTTGCAAATTTCTTATATTTTTTTTAATTGGGAATTAATTTTGATTTTAATTTGATTACTAAATTTTATTGAAATAATTTTGACTTCCATGAAAAATATGTAAGATAAAAAAATTCCTTTATAAATTATATATTGTATTATACAATATTAACTTATTAATTACAATGTTTTTATGACATTTCTTTGTATAAAATAAAAAAAATCTGGCGACGACCTATTTTCCCAGCAAAGAAATTCGCAAGTATCTTCGGCACATAAGGCTTGACTTCTGTGTTCGGCATGGGAACAGGTATTACCCTTATGTTATAGTCACCAGAAAATTATTGTGTATTTTAGTACACTGAAAATTGCATAGACGAATTTTAATTGAACTTTGTAAACCATCTTCTTTAAAAATTGTGGTTAAGCCCTCGATATATTAGTATTGGTCAGCTTAATGTATTACTACACTTACACCTCCAACCTATCA
>CANRAW010000073.1 GCA_947628715.1 uncultured Clostridia bacterium | reverse complement strand
ATAGTAATGAAAAAAGTATTAAAATTAATTAGTTTATTTATATTATTATTAATTGTTAATGTTGGAGTTGTTAGGGCAGCTAACGTAAAAATTAATGTTTTTAAAAGTGATTTTAAAAGATTGAATGGTGCGTTTGCTGGTCAAACAATTGATAGATATCAAGCAAATATTGATGGAAAAAAAGTGGATATGTATTGTCACAATCCAGGTGTTAATCCGTTTCAACAAAGTGATTTTATAAATGCAAGTGGATTAGAACTAAAAATTCAAAGAACTTTAGCTAATCCTGCAGAAAATAGTAAATTACAAAATATCTATGATACAGGACTTATGCATATAGTTTCAAATAAATGTGGAGAAAATGAAAATACTATAAGTGATTCTTGCTATGTTAGAAATTATATAGCAATAAATTTATATGAACAATTATTTCCTACAATGAATACTAATGGTAATAATAATAATGCTCAAATTAAATATTTAAACTGGATTATTAAAGATAATTTTTCGAAAGGAGTAAAGCTTGGAAATAAATTAAAAACATTAAATAAATTAATGGGTAGCAAGTTAAGTCCAGTAATTACTAGTGCCCCAAGTGAGCCAACAAAGAATCCATGTTCAAAAAATTGTGACGATTCTAAACAAGTTAATGATGCATTAAAACTTGTTGTTGAAGCTCTTAACGAAGCTATTGCTTATGCGCAAAATGTTCAAACACCCACAATTTCAATATCTAAAGGGACTCAAACAAAAAAAACAAATGGTACAAGTTATACTAATACAATTACCCATAGTATTCAAATTGTTAAATTTGGTAAAGATGAAGTAAATGGGATTAAACCATCTGCTAAATTAAATTTTGAATGTAAAAGTGAAGAATGCAAAAACATTTCAAAAAATAAGAATAATATAGTTTTTACATTAAAAGGCGGAACTCTAGAAACTCCTAAAACTTTTACATATGATAAGTTAAATAATTTAAAAAATATAAATTTAATTCAATATACTGATAAAAATGGTACAGGTAAGTTTACACTAGAAATTAAATTTACCGGAAAAGAATGTGAAAAAACTATAGATTATGCAATAGATTTAAATTATACTCAATATCTTTTGAGTTTTGCATCAGGATATTCAGTATCAAAATGTTATGATTCAAGACAATGTCAAGGATTTTATTCTAATGACTCATCAACTATTACTGATGAGAAAATAAGTACATTAGAAAATAGTATTAATTTATGTAGTACAACTGTGGAAGATACTTGTAGTGCAAAAATAGATAATGTTAGTTGTATAGCTTGTGAGCCAAATGAGCATTCTATAGAAATTAAAGAAGGATATGATTATACAGATACAAATGCGTGCAACGTTTCTGATGGAAATAAAAATATTTCAAAGTGTATTGCAAATGATGGTGCGAGAGATGTAACAGGAAATTCATTTAAAAGTACTGAATTAAGTGATAAAGCCGGAAACAATGCCAATGTATATTGTATGGAAAATTATAAATTAAATTTTCCGGGTTCTATTATTGCGGCTCCGTTAAGAACATTTACATTAAATGCATCTATTGAAGGTACTCAAACTTGTGTAACTAATAAAATAGATGGAATTGATAATGTAAAAGATAAAATGAAAGAAGAATCGGATAAATCTATTGAAAGTTATAATTCCTATCTTAAATTAAAAGCAGAATATGAATGTTTAACAAATACTTCAAAGTGTAGTCAAAAACCTGAAGTAATAACTTATAAAGTCCCTACATTAATAGATACCCAACCAAAAGGAGATTTATGTCCTGAAAATGTTGAAGATCAAATAAAAGAATTTGGACATCAATGCTATAAAGCAAATGATAATAAATTTTATACTTTGGTTAGACCAATATATAAATATGAGTTAAAAGCTAAAATAAAACTAACTTATCGCTTTAAAAAAGATGTGTCTTGTTCTAGTAGTGGAACTTTTGGTGAAGATTTTTGGGAAAGCCAAACTATTACCATAGGTACAATAAATTATTGGGATAGTGATGTAGAACCAAGCCCTAGTGATTTTCCAGATTATGATAAAAAAATTAAAGAATTAGAAAGACAAATTGGCACAGAAGCACAAATGGAAACTGGAACTATACCCGGTCCTAAAGGTTCAAATTGGCCTTCATATACATTTAAAGATGGTTCTGGAGTGTTAGGAGAATTATCATTAGGTGCAGGAGATATTTGGGCTATTGCGAATAATTGGAACAACGCAACTGGTTATTTTGGTAATGAGATTGGTGGCAGTAATGATTCTATAGATAAAACACCATTTAGTGATGGTTGGAAAATGAATTATAGATTTGAACCAACAATGAAATTTTGGTATCAAGAAAGTAACATGTTAAATGCAATAACCAATGAAATGCATAGAAAAATAAATAAAGGTAATTTAAAAACAGAATTTTGTATGGGAGAAGTCGATTCTAAAACTTATGAATGTAAAACTGGTTGGGAAACTGTTCCCCAAGTAGAAAATCCTGGTTTTTGTGTATGTGACACTAATGGTTGTCAAACAAAATATTTTAGTTTATCAAAAGTTAAATATTCTAGGCAAACAGAAATAGATACTGCAACATATATTACACCGACTCAATTTTATACTATGGGACCATCAGGACAAGTTGTTGTTGCTGAACCTGGACAAAGTGATAAAATACCAAATAGTACTGAAGAAACAAATAAATTAGTTTTAGATCCACTTACGATAGGAACTCGTCGTTATTCATTATGGATTGAAAATTTGGGAGTTGATTTCAATACTGGCAAATTAGGAAGAATTTGGGGTCAAAGCAATAGTGTTGTTTCACAATTATTAAATAATAGAGCTAGTTGTGATGTAAATAATCCTGATGTTGCGCTTGTAGAAAAAGATAATTTATCTAAACAAAGTAATGGTGTTTATGTATGTAAATATACAACTGATTGTCCAGATGACAATAGTTGTAAGACACCGGCTGAATCATCAGATGGAAACTATCATTGTCAAAAAGGTGAACAATGTACTGAAGAACAATATAATAATGAATGTGTTAATACATGTTCTAAACCAAAAGAAGAAAATGGAAAATATTCTTATACTGATAATAGTGGTAATATTCGAAGTGATAGAACAAAAGAAGAATGGATAAAGGATTGTTTTAATTGTTTAAATCCAAAAAAAGACAATGATAAATATACATATTGTGATAATTTGCCTAAAAATAGTGATAATGCAACATATAAATGTCAGTATGATGTGAGTGATGCACAATATAAAAATGATTGCTGTCCTGATTGTCCTACCACAGTTAAATATAGATGTGCAGTTACTACTAAAGAAGATGATCCAGAAAAATTAATATATTATGGTAAAGATGGACAAGAAACTACTAAGGATATCTATAAAGCACAGTGTTGTCCTGATGATGATTGTCCAACCACTTGTACATATTGTCTATATGATGGAAGTAAGCTTAACATCCAATATCGTCCTATAACTTCTGAAGATTTAAATCCAAATGATCGTGAACTTGGTGTTAACTGGAAATGGGATAATTCAATAGATACTACATTAGAATTAAAAGCCTTTGTTACAACAAATGAAATTGAAACAAAAGGTGATGAAATATTTAATTTTAAAGATTCAGACTGGGATAATAAGACAACTGGTGATGAAACATTCGCTATGAAAGTTGAAATGACACCTAGTTTAACATCCAGACTAAGAAG
>CANRAW010000072.1 GCA_947628715.1 uncultured Clostridia bacterium | reverse complement strand
TAAAGAAATATCTGATAAGATAATAGAATATCTTAACAATAAGCAAAACATCGAAGTTTTATTTTATGATGACGAAGATAAGATAAAATATTATGGTCAAAACTTATCGAAAATAAGAATCAGAACGCTAGATTACGAATTAGCAAGAAATATTGAAAGAGACATAAATAATATATTCGAAAATGAAGTAAAAGCACATGCTGCATTTCCAAATATGTATTACGAAAATAGCAAACATGCACTTATAGATATTGTATCAACTAAAGCAGGCAAGGAAGGCGGAATTAAAAAAATATTAGAGATGCTTAATATAGGAGCAGAACAAGCTGTTACAATTGGCGATGGAAGAAATGATATAGCTATGATAAAAGAATATAGTGGTTATTCAATGGAAACAGCTGAAAAAGAAGTAAAAGATGTTGCTAGTAAGATTTTCAATACAATAGCTGATGCACTTGATTATCTAAAAGTAGATTGCGATAATTGACTTTTTTAGTATAATGCTATAAAATATTATCTACATAATGCATAATATAATATATATAAACATAAAACATTAATGAGGAGGCATAATGAAATTATTAGACACGAGTAGTAAATATTGCAAAATTGCAGTTGAAGATGATAAAAAATATTTGATTCGTTATCCAAGAAAAATTGGAATTACTCAAGAATATTATCGCTCAACTCCAGAATATGAGGTCTTGCGAGATTTACAAAATAGTGGAATAAAGGTGCCAAAGTTAATTGGTAATGATAATAACTGTACTGTTTTAGAATATATCGAGGGAGACTCATTAAATAATATTTATTCTAATAATACACCTATAGGAAAAAATATTATAAATCAAGTAGTTGAACAGATTTGCGCTATGACAGAAGTTGATGGAAAAAATTTATTAAAATATGCAAAATGGAATAATAATAAAACTTTTTTTTCTTTTCAATGTGAAAATACAGAAAATGTTTTTTTGAACTATTATGAAAAATTACATAAATTATATAACGAATTGGGTATTTCAGAAGATGTAATGAAATTTCTTTATGAAAAATCTTCACAAATAGATGTAAAAAGAAAGATGTCTATAATACATGGAGATAGACATAAAAATAATACTATATTAGATGGAAATAATATTGTTTTTATAGATTGGGAACTAGCATGTATAGGAGATGTGGCCTATGATATAGCATTTCACTTACATCACATGGGATATTCTGAGGAAGAGGAAAAATATTTTATTAGCCTTTTAAAAATGAAATATAAAGGTGATTCAAAAAAATTATTAAAAGATGTTGAATTATATAGAACATTTATGCTACTTAGATCTGTTTTGTATCTTGTAAGATACACTTTAAATGAAGGATATACAAATGCAATAAATGAAGAAGAAAAAGAAGAAAAATTAACCTATTTTATGAATAGATATAATAGATTAAGTAAGTTAAATGGAATTAATTTTAAGCAAAAAAGCAAAGAAGAATTAGACAAAATCTTTAGTGATTATAAAGAAGAAATTACTGTGACATTGTAAAGTTAGGAAGGAATGGGAATTTTAAATGGGAATATTTAACAAAATTTTTGGAAGCTATTCAGAAAAAGAAGTAAAAAGAGTTATGCCTATTGTAGAGAAAATAAACAGCTTAGAGAGTGAAATGGAGGCATTAACAGACGAAGAATTAAGAAACAAGACGGCAGATTTTAAAGTTAGATTGCAAGACGGAGAAGCACTAGATGATTTACTTCCAGAAGCTTTTGCTGTTGTAAGGGAAGCATCAAAAAGAGTTTTAGGAATGAGGCATTTTGATGTACAGTTAATTGGTGGTATTATATTACACCAAGGAAGAATTGCAGAAATGAAGACAGGTGAAGGTAAAACATTAGTTGCAACACTTCCTGCATATTTAAACGCTTTAACTGGAAAAGGAGTACATATCGTTACTGTAAACGATTACCTAGCAAAACGTGATAGCGAGTGGATGGGAAAAATTTATAAATTCCTAGGAATGACTGTAGGACTTGTAATAAGCGGGATGTCACCAGACGAAAAACAAAGAGCCTATGCTTCTGATATAATTTATGGAACTAATAACGAATATGGTTTTGATTATCTTAGAGATAACATGATTATATATAAGAATCAGGCAGTTCAAAGAGAACTTAACTTTGCTATAGTAGATGAAATAGATAGTATTTTAATTGATGAGGCAAGAACACCACTTATTATTTCTGGTAGAGCAAATAAGTCTTCTGAGCTTTACAAAAAGGCAAATGATTTCGTAAGAAAACTAAATCCAAAGGTTATAGTAGAAGAAGATGTAAAAGACGTTGACCAAGCAGAAGATAATGAAAAATATGATTATGTAGTTGATTTAAAGGCTAAGTCAGCATCGCTTACTCAAAAAGGTATAAAAAAAGCAGAGCAATTTTTTAATATAGAAAATTATAATGACCTAGATAATTCAGAAATTGTACACCATGTTACACAAGCATTAAGAGCTCATGGCGTTATGAAAAAGGATATTGATTATATAGTAAAAGATGGAGAAGTTCTTATTGTAGACGAATTTACAGGTAGAATAATGTATGGAAGAAGATACAATAATGGTTTACATCAAGCAATTGAGGCAAAGGAAAATGTAAAAATTGCTGATGAATCAAAGACTCTTGCAACTATTACTTTCCAAAATTTCTTTAGAATGTATGGAAAATTATCTGGAATGACTGGTACTGCAATGACAGAGGAAGAAGAGTTCAGAGAAATATATAACTTGGATGTTATTAGTATTCCTACTAATAAACCAATGATAAGAATAGACCAAAATGATGTTATATATAAAAATGAAAATGCTAAATTTAGAGCTATAGTAGAGGAAATTAAAGAAAGCCATAAAAAAGGACAACCAGTTTTAGTTGGTACTATTTCTATTGAAAAATCTGAAAAGTTGAGTAGCATATTAAAGAAAGAAGGAATACCTCATGAAGTTTTAAATGCTAAGTTCCATGAGAAAGAAGCGGAAATAATTGCGCAAGCTGGTAAATATGGTGCTGTTACTATTGCAACAAACATGGCTGGACGTGGTACAGATATTATGCTTGGAGGTAATTCAGAATATTTAGCACTTCAAGAAATGAGAAAAAGAAAAGTACCAGACGAGTTAATTGAACAAGCTACAGCTTTTAATGAAACAGACAATGAGGAAATTTTACAAGTTAGAAAAGATTTTAAAGAATTAAAAGAAAAATACGATGTAAAGATAGAAGAAGAAAAAGAAAAGGTAATTGCAGCTCGGTGGTTTAAAGATAATTGGCACAGAAAGACATGAATCGAGAAGAATAGATAATCAGTTAAGAGGTAGAAGCGGTCGTCAAGGAGATAATGGTGAATCAAGATTTTATATTGGACTTGATGATGACTTAATGAAAATATTCGGTGGAGATATGATAACTTCTGTATATAACACTCTTGGAGCAGATGAGAATATTCCAATTCAGGCTAAAGTAATTTCTAATGCAGTAGAAAAAGCACAAAAGAGAGTTGAGGGAAGAAACTTTAGCATTCGTAAAACTGTTTTACAATATGACGATGTAATGAACGTTCAAAGAGAGATTATATATAAACAAAGGAAGGAAGTTTTAGACGGAAAGAGCTTAAAAGAAAATATAACATCTATGATAGAGGAAACAGCAGACGAGCTTGTAAATATACATTCTTCAAATGAAGGAGTAAATAAAGAAGCACTTACGCAAGAAGTAAAGAGCATTTTTGGTATTGATATATCAGATAAAGTCAATACTTTAGATGCAAAAGCATTAAAAGAAGATATAAAAGCAACTGCTATAGCAATATATGAAGATAAAGAGAAAGAACTTGGTTCAGACATATTAAGAGAACTTGAAAGAGTTGTTATGTTGAAAGTCGTAGACCAAAAATGGATGGATCATATTGATAGTATGGACGAACTAAAAAATGGTATAGGTCTTCGTGCTTATGGGCAAAAAAATCCTGTTGACCAATATAGGGTAGAAGGATTTGATATGTTTGACGAAATGATTGCAAACATAAAAGTAGATGTTGTAAAATTAATTTTGCATTTACAAAAGAAAGAAGAAGTAAAAAGAGAGCAAAATATTCAAATTACAAGAGCTGCACAAGAAGCATTAAATAGTATTAATTTTGAAAGTTCTTCTGCACCAAAGGCAAAAGCAAATGAACAAGAAAAAGTAAATACGACTGTTGTAAACGATGGACCAAAGGTTGGAAGAAATGATCCATGCCCATGTGGAAGTGGGAAGAAATACAAGAACTGTTGTGGAAAAAACGCATAAATAAAGGGTTT
>CANRAW010000071.1 GCA_947628715.1 uncultured Clostridia bacterium | reverse complement strand
TTTGACAGAAGGGAAAGTAACAAAGAAGACAACAAATAGTATAACAGTATCAGTAAAAGCAAAAGATGGAGATCCAATAGCAGGAACAAAACCAGGGGAACAAAGTGGAATAACAAAGATAAGATTTGAACTAACAGGACAATCAGGAATAGGACCACAAGAAAAACCTGTAACATTCACAAAAGCATCAGACACAGTACAAGCAGAATGTACATTTACAGGATTAACTCAAACAACAAATTATACAATAACAGTAAAAGCAATAGATAAAGCAGGAAATGAAAGTAATGCAGCAACAATAACAGGTGAGACAGGCACAGTACCAGGAGGAGAAGACTTAAAAGGAGCAGCAATAACATTTGTATACACACCAAGAACCCCAGCAACAGAAGCTGGATGGACAAATAATTCAGTAGATGTAACAATAACATCAACATATACAGATGCAGCGCAAGGCGGATACAAGTTACAATATGCAATAACAGATTCAGCCACTACACAGCCACAAGCGGCTGACTGGAAAGATTATAACGGTACTTCTGTAGAAATGAAAACAAACGGAACAATATATGCAAGACTAAGAGAAAACATTTCATCAGGTTATCAAGTAGGAACAAAAGCAACAGCAACAGGAAATGTAAGCAATATAGATAAAATAAAACCAGAGAAACCAACATATGTAACAGAAATAACTCCAACTAGCATAACAATTACAGCGAAAGCAAAAGACGGAGCAGCAACCCAAGCACAACCAGGAGAAGAAAGTGGAGTAGCAAAGATAATATTTGCATTACAAGGAGCAGGAGAGCCACAGGAAAAACCTGTAACAGCCAATAAGACAGAACAAGCATCAGCAAACTGTACATTTTCAGCTTTAAACGAAAGTACTGAATATACAATAATAGTAAAAGCAGTAGATAAAGCAGGAAATGAAAGTGACGTAGATAATACAAAAATTGTTCTAGCAAAAGCAAATTACAGTATAATTAATAATGGTAAAAAAACATATTATGAAAAACTTTCTGAAGCATATACAGAGGCAGTAAGTAACGGAGGAGAAACCGGAGGAGGAACTATAGTAGTAGAAAAAGACGTAACAGAAGAATTTGCGACATCATTTGAAATAGCAAAGACAATACAGATAGATACAAATAACAAAACGTTAAATATAGGAGCAACAGATGATTTCCAGAATTTTGTGGACCGTGAAGGACTTATACTTATAAATAGTGGAACATTTACAATCAAAGGTTCAGGAAATATAGCATGTGAAGAATCAAACTCGCTTATGACTGCGTATGGAGGAAATATAAAGATAGAAGGAGCAGCAAATATTCAAACAACAAGCCACGCTGTTATTTTGCAAGATGGTTACAATTCAAATCTTACAATAACTGATGCAACAATTAATGTGTCTGGAGCACGGAGCACTTCGCTTGCAAGGGATGGGAAATGCGACGATAACAAACTCGAAAATATATGCTAAATCAAACAAAAATTGTATTGTTAGTGATGAGTTTGAAGATAATAGCCAGACATTAACAATAAATGGAAAAACATTAATAAGCAATGTAGAAGATACAACGAATAGCAGTGGAGTTATATCGTGGAAAAGTCCGGGACAAATAACTATAAACAAAGATGTTACAATTGACGGAATGGTTGGACTAAACATCTACCCAAATAAAGAAGGACACTCGGCAAATGTAAATATTACAGGTGCAACTATATCAACAAAACAAGCGGCAATAAGCATTAAAGGAGGAGACGGAACATTAAAACTACAAAATGCAAAAGTAATTGCAGGAAGTAATGCATTAAACTGTGAAGGAAATAGCAGTGTAGAAGTATATGATTCTAGCCTTACAGTCAAAAATGGAAGCATGAACAAATGCACCAAAGTAATGGATAATAGCGGGCTAGTGCTGGTTCGCTCAACGCTCTCTACGCCTAACCAGACTGCACTATATGTCGAATCCCCTTCACCAGTCCGTGTAATAGATAGCAAACTATATAGCCCTTCGTTGCCACTTGAAATTGTCGGAAATAGTTGCTCTGTGTCTGTGGAAGGTTCGAGCTTTTTGGGTGGGTACGGTTCTACGTGGGGCCACAATATCCCTGTACCTGATGGCAGTTCGTTGACGGTTTCGGGAGATAGTATTTTAAGCTGTGGCTTGCTAGCTAATGGACACGTCGAATTTACAGGTAACTCTTCGATTTACGCTTATAATGCCAGCATTTCAGTTAAAGGTAGCGGTACTTTGTATGTCGACACAACGGGTACTCTTGCTCGCAACTCTCAACCGTTAATACTCTTACAGTCGACTAGCCAGTCCGCACCGGTAACCCTAGCGAAAGGTCACTTCGCCACTCCCGGCGACACACTAAATGGGCTGGGAGCCTATGTAACAGGGACTCCGCAAACCACACACACTGAACCAGTAGTGTTTCCAGTATGCACTGCGCCCGGAAGTATAAAAAATCAGAATGTCACACTAAACGTAGTAGAAGTTACAGCCCAATAACAAATGTGACTTGCTGTGACAGACATACTCGCACACATCATTGTTTATACTTTAATATAAATATAAAAATCGGTGAAATTTGAAAAAATTTCGCCGATTTTTGTAACCGATCGATGAAATGACGTAGTGACAAATTCACCCTCGACGTATACGATAATATCGGGGTGGATAAAAAATAATGAGAGAATATAGCGACGAAGACAAAGCAAAATATTGTAGTGGCTGGAAAAAACATTGAATTTTCTATCAATTTAACTTTGTATTTTTTTATCAATTTTATATTGACTTTTACAGAAGAAGTTTTAAAAAATATCTTCCATGGTCAGAAGATCTATCAGAAGATGTACGAAATTATGTAGGAGACTACGAAGAACTCGAAGTAGCAGAATAAGTATAACCCGGACCACTGGTTTAGTTCCAGCCGATCCGGGCTATTTTTTTGCTTATCATAAATTTATAAATTTGTCACTACGCCATCTCACTGAGCGGTAACCTATTGGGCTGTAACTTGTGTGACATTTAGCGTAACGTCTTCATACGTCACGTCACCACTGCTATCCATAGATGGATACTTAATGACGGTCTCCCCATAGGCTGTACACGAAAACTGTGCCCAGAAAGCACTTTGGTAGTAAAAAGGGTCCCCAACTGCACCAGCATTAAATTTCGAAACCGTTAGACTGCCGGATGTCAAGGGGTCTGTTCCGTGAGTACACTGGCTGGCCGCCGCGTGTACAAAGGTAACCAGTGGTATTGAGAGTAGCCATACCAGTTGCTTCGGTACGCACGGCCTGGCTTGAACTGCGGGCATAGACGCTGGCATTGTCTTTGACCTCTAGTCTACCGTCTGACTTGGAACCCGATTACCGAATATGAGCTACCGCCCAGTCTGAGATAACTTTCTGGATAAATTACTTCGTATATCCTGTTCGTGCTAGTCTTTGAGGCACCTATTATACTGGTTCCCATGATAGACACAAGGGAAGTAGACTTTGATTTGAGGATTCCGATTTCTGGACCTAATCACACTATCGGTAACATTTATAGGCGAGGTGCTTGTTACCCCGAACAGGTATCCCGATTCGGCATTCAACGTCGAACCGGCAGCCCTAAATGAACTAGCGTCCCTTACAGCTATACAGGTCGTGTCGGAAGATCCTGTGCTAGTCGCAAGGACACTGGAGTTGTACAACTCAATGGATGAAGTCCCCGCACAATCGAACGCGGCAAAATTCGTCACAGTCAAGGTTGAATCACGGATCGTTAGAGTGGACTCACCAGTACCAACATAAGATATTCCTGTCCCACCAGTTGCGATTAAGTCTGTGCGTTGGATTGATAATTTTCCGTCTCCTCCTTCCCATTGGATTGCTCCGCCGGTGCAGTTAATATTCGCACCGGTGACATCAACGTTCGCCGAGTGTCCTTTCGCATCAGGAGACACGATCATCGCATACCTTGCCTGAAACTCAACTCCCTCATTTATAGTTACAGGTCCTGTACCCTTCCACGTTATAGCCGCAAAGTTTCCACTAGATCCTGCTGAATTGTGTAGAAGAGTATTTCCATTTATTGTTAATGACTGCTTGTTATCTTCAAACTGTTCACTACGAATACAATTTGTGTTTCTTTTAGCATATATCTTTGTATCTGTAATTTCTGCGTGTCCCAGACCCTGTAAGAAAAGTGCTCCGCTTTTCATCTGCTGTTATCGTGGCACCCTTTATATCAAGATTCGAGTCATAACCATGCTGTAAAATAATAGCGGTATCTTTTGTGTGAATATTTACTGCTCCGTCTATGTTTATATTCCCTCCATACGCAGTCATAAGCGAGTTTGATTCTTCACATGCTATATTTCCTGAACCTTTGATTGTAAATGTTCCACT
>CANRAW010000070.1 GCA_947628715.1 uncultured Clostridia bacterium | reverse complement strand
GCCGTATACCGAACGGTACGTACGGTGGTGTGAGAGGGACAAATTTATAATAGTTTATAAATTTTCTCTACTCGATTTCTAATGTTTATAAAAAAATAACTAGGTGTAGAAGTCCACCTCTTTTATCAATTTTAAATTAAAAATTTTTGAAATTGATAGGAGGAAAGAAAGATGGCTGAACGCCCAAAAAGAAGAAAGTATAGTGATAATCCTTATACTTTAAATTATTGTGAAGAAGTAAATAAATATATAGTTACATTTAAAGATGTAACTGGAAAGATTAATAAAATAGAAGTAAAAGAAGAAGTTTTTAAGGCATTGGACAAATTTGAATTAGATGATATTAAAGAAATGAATGAATATGATAGACATATTGAACATTCTGAAATATATGAAGAAAGTCTTTGCCATAGAGCAGTGGACAAACCTATTGAATTGGAAGACTATATTATTCAAAAATCAACATTTGAAGATTTGAAAAAGGCAATAAATTTATTACCCGAAATTCAAAAAAGAAGAATTAAAAAATATTATTTTGAAGAAAAAACACAACAACAAATCGCAAATGAAGAAAACGTTGATATAAGAGCAGTTCAATACACTTTAAACATTGCATTAAAAAAATTAAAACAAATTTTAAAATAAGACTTCGTAAAGTTGCTTATAAGTGAGGAAACAAGTGAGAGGGAGTAAAACCTCTTACCTGTTTCTTTTTTTGAGGCAGGACGTTCTTTGAAAAATTTGATATTCATTCATCAAATACATTCCTATTATTGATAGCACGTTAGCAAGTACGCTTGTCGATAAATACTTGGCTATAAAATTAGGTAGCACCTAATATGCGATGACAAATAGTAGAATTAAAGATACTCCTGCCTAGCCACAGACTCAAGCAATGGGGGCAGTTTTGTGAGAACCACAAGAGGATGAAATTTCCGTGAGAATAATGTAGCACATTATTCGTTTGATGAAATCCTAGACTGAGGGTATTTAGACAAATATCGGTTATAAAAATATAAAGAAAATGAAAAACAAAAGTCAGAGTATCTTTTAGATATTTTGACTTTTTACATATAAGGAGGAAATTTTAATGAAAAGAAAAAATTATAAAGTAAGAATCAAATTGATATTTGAAACTACTATGGATCATTCACAAACGAGTATGAAAAAAGCCCAAGAAGATGTTAATAGAGTTTTAACAGATTATTTAAAAAATAGAAAATTAAATATTTTAAGTTTATGTGAAGATAAGCCACCACGCATTATATATAAGGTTGAAAAAAAATATGATGAAAAAGGAAATTAAAAAAGGAGATATATTTTATGCTATGCTTGATCCTGTAATTGGAAGCGAACAAAGTGGAAAAAGACCAGTGGTGGTAATCCAAAACAACCTTGCTAATAAGCATAGTCCCACTGTTATTGTAGCCCCAATAACAGCAGTTATAAAAAAAACATATTTACCAACTCATATAATTATAAATAAAAATAATTTTTTGAAAAAAGATTCTACCATTTTAATAGAACAAATTAGAGTAATAGATAAGTCAAGAATAATTACTTATTTAGGTAAATTAGATAATTTTCAAATATCTAAAATTGATAATGCTTTAATAAATATTTTATCAATAGATATAAATAGGAAAGAAAGCGAGAAAACAATATGATAAAAATTTTTAATAAAAGAAAAGATTATTTGGTAACAATTATTGGCAATAATAACATAGAATTAGTGGAAGTGAAAGCAAAAAACAAGAAAGAGGCTATAAATATGGTAGCAGATGTTTTAATGAAATGTAACATTTTCCCTTTTATATCAAGAAATGATTTTTATCTTTCTTGTAAACGAAAATAATATTTTATAATTGTCAAATATATAAATTGAAATTTTACACATTTCAATAATAAATTATTTTGTTTTAAAATGATTTTGTTATGTAAGGAGGAATGAATACGGAAAAATTAAAAGTAGCAATGTATTGTAGAGTTGCTAATAAGGAAACAAGTAAAGAAGATTCAGCAATAGAATTGCAAAAAAGAATACTTAATCGATACTTAAAAGAAAATGTTAAAGGAATTAAATTTAAAGAGTATTATATTGATAACGGTTTTTCTGGAACAACTTATGATAGACCAGAATTTAAAAGAATGATTAAAGATGTAGAAGAAAATAAGATAAATACTATCATTATAAATGATTTAATAAGATTTGGAAGGACTAATAATACTTTAAATAGAATTGAAGCCCTTAAAAAAAAGTACAATTTAAATTTTATTTCAGTATCAGAAAAATTAGATACTATCAATAAAAAAGATGAATTTGAATGTTTTTTGATTATTAATCAATGTATGAGAGAACAATATAGACAATCAATTAGAGCAGGAAAAAGATTTTCAAAAGAAAGATGAGAGAATAATTAAATTTTAATATTGGCACTATTAATTATAATAGTGTCTTTTTTTGCAATATTTTGCATTACTAATAATTTATTTGTTTAGAAGAAATGGAGAGTAAAGATGAATAAAAAAGATATTGAAGAATTGTCAAAAAAATTACAAAGATGTAGAGAAATACCTTTAGATGAAGTTAATCCAAATGATGTAGATGAAATAACGGAAATAAAAATTGATAAGAGAAAATCAAGTAATGAAAGAATACTTGATTTTTTAATTAAGGTAAAAAATCCTTATATCTTTAAAGTTAAAGGTAAATTAGTAAGAATTAGATTTTCAGATACTGATAAAACAGCAGATGACTGTTTAACAAATGTGCTAAAAAATTTGTATAGGTAGTCAAACATAGAAAATTAAAATTTCCACCTTCGTAAAAAAATGAAATTTGAATTATGATTTGGTCATAATTTGAAAGGAGGAGGTGGAATGGCAGGTCGTGGTAATAAGAAACAAAGTAGGATAAATGTCGAAAATAGAAAATGGCTTTTTGGTGTTTATAGCAGAAGATCATTTGATGATGGCGAGAATAGTGAATCTTATACGATAAAAAATCAAAAAGCATTAATAGAATCGTATTTAGAAAATAAGACAAACATTGTAATTGGAGATTATTATGTTGATGATGGATATACTGGTACCAATTTTGATAGACCGGGATTTAAAAGAATGTTACAAGATGTAGTTAATGGCAAAATAAACGGAATTATCGTTAAAGACTTATCAAGATTAGGAAGAAATCATAGAGAAGTAGGAAAATATATTGAAGAAATATTCCCTATTTATGATATTCGTATTATTTCAGTAAATGATAATGTGGATTCTTATTTAGATCCAGAATCAATTAGTAGTTTAATTGTACCAGTTAAAAATCTTATGAATGAAAATTATTCACGAGATTTATCAAAAAAAGTATCTAGTGCCTATGAAACGATGGCAAAAAATGGACAATTTGTTGCAGGAACACCACCTTATGGTTATATGTTAGATCCAGAAGATAAGCATCATTTAGTAATTGACCTTAATGAAGTTGATATTGTTAAAAAGATATTTGAGATGGCATTAGCAGGAGATGGCCGCCCAACGATTTGTCAGTATCTTAATGATAATGGTATTTTATGTAGAAAAGAACTTCAAAGAAGAAAAAAGAGAAAACTAACATTGGAGCCATTTGAAATAAAATCACAATATTTATGGAGTACATCTACTATTGGAAGAATGCTTCATAATGAATCGTATATTGGAAATCTTGTTCAATTAAAGACCACAAGGGCAAACTTTGGTAGTAAAAAAATTATCACAAAAGAGGAAAAAGAATGTATCCGTTCTGAAAATACTCACGAAGCAATAATATCAAAAGAAGATTTTGATAAAATTCAGAAAATAATAAAACAGAATGATAAAAAGAAAGAGCATAATACTCCAACATCTTATTCAATATTTAATGGAAAATTAAAATGTGCTGACTGTGGTAGAGCAATGACAAAACAAGAGGATAGTAGAGGTAAGCGACAACTTTCTAATTATTTTTGTATGAGTTATTTACAAGTAAGTAAGTCTTGTTCAAAACATAAAATAAAAACGAGTGTATTAGAGGAAACTGTTTTAGAGGCAATACAAGTACAAGTCAAATTAGTGATAGAGTTAGAAAAGAGTTTATCAAAATTATATTTAAAAAATAATCAAGGCTCTATTGAAAATGAATATAGAAATAATGTAAAAATATCAGAATTAAAAATATCAAATTTAAAAGAACAAAAAAGAAAATATTATGAAGAATGGAAATTTGATAAGTTAGAAAAAAGTGAATTTATGAAGTTATCTGATGAAATTGAAACTAAAATTAGTAAGTTGAATGAAGATATAGAAATATATACTTCAACATATAGAGAAAATATTAAAAAAATGAAAAAAAATGATTATTGGATAGGACATTATAAAAGAAATAGGAAAATTAAAAGTCTTTCAAGAGAAGTATTAAATGAACTTATTGATGTCATTTATGTTAGAAAAGATGGTACTTTGGATATTAAATTTAAATATCAAGATGAGTACCAAAGTTTAGTAAATTATTTAGAGAAAGGAGCAAAAGAAAATGAAAAAGTGGACATTAGGAATATATCGCAGGCGTTCATTTGATGAAAAATGCGAAGGTGAATCAAATAGTGTATCTAATCAAAAGAAACTTATAGATGA
>CANRAW010000069.1 GCA_947628715.1 uncultured Clostridia bacterium | reverse complement strand
TATAATATAAAAAAATTTAAAAGAAAGGGATTAATCAATTAAATAGATTAATATTTCTATATAATTGATTATACGAGATAATATATGAATCAGATACTTGTACATGAGAAAATTATAGTTACACCAGAATTCAGGAGAAAAAGAAAAATATATAAATGTAATTTCTTTTTGTCCATTTTTTTCATATGCACATTATTCTCATGCTATATTTATGCAGAATATGATAGAAATAAAAGCGAACAGGTATCACAAGAAATCTTATCTAGTCTTGAAGAAAACATGCAAGGACAAGATGATGAAACGACAATTGCACAAAATAATGATGTATTAGTTGTATCAATAGCAGATGATGAAGAACAAGGAATTGTAGATTTATCAGATATAGTAGTTAATAATAATCAACAACAAGAGACAGTACAAGGAGAAATAGTAGAAACAACAGCAAAAGATGGAACAAGATACTATACAGAATCAATACTTAGAATCGAAAGTTTAGGCATTGAATATCCTGTATTATCAGAAACATCTGAAGAATTATTGAAAATATCTTTAAACAGATTATGGGGACCAGACCCTAACGAAGTTGGAAACTATGTTATAGTTGGACACAATTATAAAAGTGGTAAAATGTTTGGAAATCTTGCACAAATTTCAATAGGAGATACATTTACATTAGAAGATAATTCAAAAAGAATACTTACATATCAAGTGTATGATAGATACATAGTAGATCCAACAGACGTAGCTTGTACATCACAAATGACAAATGGAAGGAAAGAAGTAACACTTATAACCTGTCAAAATTCTGGTAAAAAAAGGTTAGTAGTAAAAGCTCATGAAGTTTAGTAACGAAAAAATAAAATGTTTAATATAATATAATAAATCAGGCAAATAGCCTAAGCTACATTCTATAAAACAAAATGGACTCTATGGAGTATAAATCCTAGAGTCCGTTTTTGTATCTAAAGGGAGATGATTTTTATGGAAGAAAAAGAAGCTATAAGAGTTTCTAAGATAAGTATAATAATAAATGTTATCTTATCTGCATTAAAATTACTTGCGGGAATTTTTGCAAAATCAAGTGCAATGGTTTCAGATGCAGTACATTCTTTGTCAGATGTATTTAGCACAATAATTGTAATAATAGGAGTTAAAATATCAAATAAAAAATCAGACAAAACACATCCTTATGGACATGAGAGATTTGAGTGTGTTGCATCAATTGTACTTTCAGTTATATTAATTATAACTGGTGCTGGAATTGGAATAAGTGGAATAAAAAATATTGCCTCAGGCGAATATAAAAATTTTGAAATACCTGGAATAATAGCATTAATTGCTGCAGTAGTCTCAATTATTACAAAAGAAATGATGTATTGGTATACAAGAAATACTGCAAAAAAGATAAATTCAGGAGCATTAATGGCAGACGCATGGCATCATAGGTCAGACGCCCTATCTTCAATCGGAAGTTTTATAGGTATATTAGGAGCAAGATTTGGCTATTTAATTTTAGACTCAGTCGCAAGCATTATTATATCATTATTCATAATAAAAGCAGGTGTAGATATATTTATAGACACAATAAGAAAAATGACAGACGAAGCGTGTGATGAAAAAACAGTAAATATGATATATGAAGTAATAAATAAACAAGACGGAGTAAAAAGAATAGACGATGTAAAAACGAGAAAATTTGGAAATAAAGTATATGTTGATGTAGAAATAAGTGCAGATGGAAAAATGCCTTTAATTGAGGCACATAAAATCGCCGAGAATATTCATGAATCCATCGAAAAAGAAATTGAAAATGTTAAACATTGTATGGTACACGTAAATCCTTATACAGAAATTTAAAATTCTGACCGTTCAGTATAATGCAATTATTAAAAAAAAGATATATAATACAAAATGTAGATTACGTAGTAGAATTTTAGAAAGGATATAAAAAATGAAAACTGCATTTATTTTTCCAGGGCAAGGTGCTCAATATGTTGGCATGGGTAAAGATTTATATGAAGAATATGAAGAAGTAAGAAAAGTATACGACAAAGTAGAAGAAATACTTAAAGTAGATGTAAAAAAAATTTCTTTTGAAGGACCAGAAGAAGTATTAAACCAGACAAAAAATACGCAAATAGCAATACTAACAATGTCACTTGCTATATTAGAAATATTAAAGAAAAACAATATAGGAGCAGACATTTTAGCAGGTTTAAGTCTAGGAGAATATTCAGCATTAATTTATGCTAATGTATTATCATTTGAAGATGGCATAAAAGCTGTAAGAAAAAGAGGAGAACTAATGCAAGAAAATGTCCCAGAAGGAAAATGGAAAATGTCAGCAATACTGGGCATGGAAGACCGGAGAAGTAGAAAATATTTGCAAAGAAGTAAAATCAGGTTTCGTAGTTCCTGCAAATTATAACTGCCCAGGGCAAGTTGCAATCTCAGGAGAAGAAAATGCAGTTCTTGAGGCAATGGAAATTGCAAAACAAAAAGGAGCAAAAAGAGCAATTGAATTACAAACAAGCGGACCATTTCATACAGAAAAATTAATAAAAGCATCAGAAAAATTGAAAGTAGAATTAGACAAAATAGAAATAAACAACAATTTCGAAAAAATAATTGTAAAAAATATTGACGCAAAGTCATATAAAAAAGACGACGACATAAGAGAAATCTTGGCAAAGCATGTAATGAGTCCAGTTAAATTCAAACTATGTATAGAAGAAATGATAAAACTTGGTGTAGATAATTTCGTAGAAATAGGACCACGGAAAAGTTTTATCAGGTTTCGTAAAGAAAATAAGCAAGGATGTTAGTGTTACAAATATAAGTGATTGTACAACATTGAACAATTTTCTAGAAACAAAAGGAGTGAAATAAAATGGAAAGTGAAAGACAAGTTGCTTTAATAACAGGAGGAACAGGAGGAATAGGAAAAGAAACTGCTTTAACTCTAGCAAATGAAGGCTTTTCTATTGCAATTAACTGCACTAGTGAACCTAGCAAATATGTAGATTTGAAAAAAGAAATAGAAGAAAAAGGAGTAAAATGCCTCTTTATTCAAGGTGATGTATCTAATTTTGACGAAGCTGAAAAAATGGTAAAAAAAGTAATTGAAGAATTTGGAAAAATAGATGTACTCGTAAATAATGCAGGAATTACAAGAGATAATTTACTTATGAGGATGAAAAAAGAAGACTTTGAAGCAGTAATTAATGTAAATTTAATTGGAACATTTAATATGACAAAACATGTCGTACCATATATGATGAAAAAAAGATATGGTAGAATAATAAATATGGCATCAGTTGTAGGAGTTGGAGGAAATGCAGGTCAAGCAAACTACTCTGCATCAAAGGCAGGCATAATAGGGTTTACAAAAAGTTTAGCAAAAGAACTTGGAAGCAGAAATATTTTAGTAAATGCAATTGCACCTGGATATATAAAAACTCCTATGACAGATGTTTTATCAGATAAAGTAAAAGAAGAAATAAAAAAACAAATACCACTTGGCACATTAGGCGAGCCAAAAGACGTTGCAAAATTAGTTAAGTTTTTATCATCTGAAGATAGCTCATATATAACAGGTCAAGTTATACATGTAGACGGCGGAATGTTAATGTAATACATATTAGAAAGGAATAAGATAAACAATGGAAAGAAGAGTAGTTGTAACAGGTTTAGGAGCAATAACTCCTATTGGAAATAATGTAAATGAATTTTGGAAAGGCATAAAAGAATCTAAGTGTGGAATAGACAAAATTACACTTTTTGATACAAGTAATAGCAAAGTAAAACTAGCAGGGGAAGTAAAAAATTATGACCCAGAAGAACATTTTGATAAAAAATTGGTAAAAAGATTAGATAGATTTACACAATTTGCAATAATTGCAGCAAGAGAGGCTATGAAAGATAGCAAAATAACTGCAGAAAATACAGATATGACAAGACTTGGTGTCGCTGTAAGTACAGGAATTGGAGGACTAAAAACGATAGAGGAAAATAATGAGCTATTATTGGAAAAAGGACCAGATAGAGTTTCTCCAATGTATATACCAATGGCAATAGGAAATATGGCAACTGGAAACATTGCAATAGATATAGGAGCAAAAGGTGAAACTTTTGGCATGGTAACTGCATGTGCAAGCGCAACACATTCTATTGGAGAAAGTTTTAGAATAATAAGACATGGATATCAAGATGTAATGCTTGCAGGTGGAACAGAAGCAGGAATTACACCAACAGGAATTGCAGGCTTTGCCAATATTAAGGCATTGTCAACAAGCGAAGATAAAACAAGAGCAAGTATTCCTTTTGACAAAGAAAGAAATGGCTTTGTAATGGGAGAAGGAGCAGGTGTTATTGTTTTAGAGGAATATGAACACGCTAAAAAAAGAAATGCAAAAATATATGCAGAAATTGTAGGATATGGAGCAACATCAGATGCTTACCACATTACATCTCCAGCACCAGATGGAGAAGGTGGAGCAAGGTCAATGAAAATTGCAATGGAAGATGCAAAAATAAAACCAGAAGATATAGATTACATTAATGCACATGGAACATCAACCCAATTAAATGAGAAATGTGAAACTTTGGCAATTAAGAGAGCCTTAGGAGATTATGCTAAAAAGGTAATGGTAAGTTCAACTAAGGGAAATACTGGACATTTACTTCGGAGGAGCAGGTGGAATAGAGGCAATTGTAACTGTTAAGGCATTAGAGGAAGGATTTATCCCACCAACGATTGGATATAAGGTTCCAGATGAGGAGTGCGATTTGGATGTTGTGCCAAATGAAGGAAGAAATGTTGCAATAAAATATGCA
>CANRAW010000068.1 GCA_947628715.1 uncultured Clostridia bacterium | reverse complement strand
TGAGAAAATTGCCAAGTTTAGGAATAGAAACGATAATAATTACAGGTAGAAAATCTAAAATAGTTGAAAATAGAGCAAAAGAAATGAATATTTCATATGTATATCAAGGTATATCTAGTAAAAAAGAAAAATTAGAAGAAATTTTAAAAGAAAAGAATCTAAAATATGAAAACGTTGCCTACATAGGTGATGATGAAAATGATTATGATGCTATGATTAATTGTAGTTTTAAAGCATGTCCTAATGATGCAGTTGACATCATAAAAAGCATATGTGATTATATATCACCAAAAAATTGCAATGAATCAGCAGTTGGTGAAATATTAGAAAAAAATATTTTAAATAAATAAATAAGAAAGAGGTAGATTTAAATGAGAAAAAAAATAATTATATCAAAACCATATGTTAAAGAATGTAAATCAGAAATTTTTGGGGATGCCGTTAGATTATGTGCAAATATTACAATGATAAATCCCAATACTAATAAAAAAGAAGACAAAGAATGTTATTTTGAATTTGAAAGAAATTGTAAAAAATATTTATGTCCTGAACGTAGCGATGCATTTGTTACTGGATTATTGTCATCTGCTATGGAACTTGATATGGACATAGAATTTGAAGCTCCAATTTCCGAAAGATTGTATTATCAGCTTACGAATTATTATATTCCAATAGTATCAAAATCTAATTCTTATTACCCTTTATATAATATCCAATTGTTTGGACCATGTGATGATAATCAAATAAAAAATGAAAAAGCTGTAGCAACCGGTTGTTCTGGAGGTGTTGATTCATTTTATACTATAGCTAAGCATATTAGTGAAGAAATACCTGACACTCATAAATTAACTCATTTAATTTGCAGTTCAAGTAGTACTTCAGATAGTGTTAAAGAAAGAATAATAAAAACATTTATATCAACATTTTATGGTGTAAAAGAAATTGCTAAAGATTGTAACTTAAAAGCAATAGGATGTTTTAATAATTTGAATGAATTTTATGTTTTTCCATATAAGGCATTTAATATGTTTTATACCACTACATTTAGTTCTGTTTGTTTTGCATTGCAAAAGTTGATATCTATATATTATGTAAATGCAGGAGATCCAATATCTAAATTTGCTTTAGATTTAAGTACACTTCCACATGGATATGATAGTAGCATATTTGATGTTTTTACTGTTTCATATATAAATACTGAAAATTTAAGTTTCTACTCAACTGGAGTAGAATGTATAAGAATTGAAAGGGAAAAATTTATATCTGACTTTAAACCAGCTCATAAAAATTTAACAGTTTGTGCAGTAAATTCTTTTTATGATAAAACAAACAAGTATAAAAATTGTTCTTTATGTGCTAAAGATTTAAGAACTATGGTAGATTTTTATGCTATGAAAAAATTAGATAATTTTAAAGAAGTTTTTGATGTTGATAATTTTAAAAATCATAAAGTAAAACTTATTGGTAAAATGATGGGATTAAATAAAAAAGCCTATGTTCATGAAATGAAAAAAGAAGCTAAAATAAATAATGTAAAAATTCCTTTAGGTTCATATTTTTATGCATATTTATGGTATAAACCAATTAAGCATTTACGATTAATGTTGAAAAATTCTAAGATAATTAGAAAAATATATTACAAATTTAATTTAGACTATAAATTGAATGGTTATCGTAGTTCTACTTATGATTTTTATCAAGGAAAATATAAAAATAAATAATAGATTGTAGATGATTTTGAAATGTTAGAAAAATATAAAAAATTATCTGTGGTAGCTAAAGCTTCTTTATGGGCTTTTTTTGCTAATATTATACAAAAAGGGTTAACAATATTAGTTATACCAATATTTACGAGAATATTAACTCCAAATGAATTTGCTCAATATACGCTATATCAATCTTGGCATGATATTTTTATAATTTTTATTTCATTAAATGTTTTTAATTATGCTATTTATTCTGGAATGAAAGAATTTAAAGATGATCAAGATGGTTTTATTGCAACAACCCAATCACTTATAACCGGATTATGTGTTTTGTGCTTTATTGTTTATTGTATTGTACAATTCTTTTTTGGAGATATAATTAATTTTCCATTATACATAATTTGCATTATGTTTTTGGATATTTTGTTTTTGTCAGTATTTAATATTTGGACAGCTAAGGAAAGATATATTTTTCAATATCGCTTAATGACATTTCTTTCAATTTTAATTGGACTTGCTGGTCCTCTCTTAGGTCTTTTTGCTATTTTTTGTGTCTCTAGAGAATATGGGCGCATTTATGGGGTAGCTATTACGAATGTTATAATTGGTTTGGGGATATATATTTATAATTATCACAAATCTAAAAATAAATTTGATAAAAGATATATAAAATTTATTTTTGCGTATTGCATACCTCTTATACCTCACTTTCTAGCTACAAATGTTTTAACCAAATTTGATCGAATTATGATAGGAGATATGTGTAATGTAGCCAAAGCAGGAATATATGGGCTTGCTTATAGTCTCTCTTCTTTAATGCTTATAGTAAATGATGCCATTTTAAAATCTTTAGTGCCATGGACTTACCAAACTATAAAAGAAGGAAAAAATTTAAATAAATTAAAGAAAAACGTTAATTATTTGGTTTTATTAGTAGCAGCAGTTAATATTATTCTTATTTTATTTGCACCTGAAGCAATTAAAATTTTTGCAACTTCTGATTATTATGAAGCAATATATATTATCCCACCTGTTTCAGCTAGTGTATATTATATGTTTTTGTTTAATTTATATGCAAATATAGAATATTATTATTCAGAAACGAAACATGTTGCAAGTGCTTCAATATTGGCCGCAATTACAAATGTTGTGTTAAATTACATATTTATTAAGAAATTTGGTTATTTAGCTGCTGGATATACCACGTTAGTTAGTTATATATTATATTCATTTGGACATTATGTTTTAATGAAAAAAGTTTGTAAAAAACATGCAAATTCTTATGATTATTATGATAATAAAAAAATATTTGTTATCTCTCTTATATTTACAATAATTTCTATTTTAATAATTCCAATTTATCAAAATATGTGGTTAAGATATTCATTTATATTTTTAATTTTAGTTTTATTATTATTAAATTATAAAAAAATTATGAGTTTAATATTTAAAGATAAAAATAAAAATAGGGATTGACAGTTTAAAAAAAATATATTATTTTTATATAAAATGAATTAAAGGAGTAAATATGATATGAAAAAAGAAAGAGAAAAACTTCGAAGATCTTTAACTATGAAAGATATTTTAGCCTTAGCGTTTGGTACAATGATAGGCTGGGGTTGGATTATGCTTGCAGGAACTTGGGTAGAAAATGGCGGAGTATTAGGTGCTATTTTAGCTTTTGCTTTAGGCGGTGTAATGGCAATATTTGTTGGATTAACTTATGCTGAATTAACTCCAGCATTGCCATTAGCTGGTGGAGAATTAGTTTTCACTTATCGTACTATGGGATATAAAGCATCTTGGTTTACTGGATGGATGATTACATTAGCTTATTTAGGAGTTGCAGCATGGGAAGGTCCTGCTTTAGCAAATGCTATAAGTTTTTTGTTCAATGGATTATTGCCAAAACTTGGAACATTATGGCAAGTACATGGTTCAGAAGTAACAGGAATGTTTTTAATTATTGCTTGCTTAGGCTCCGTAATAATGACTGTATTAAATTATCGTGGTGCTAAAGCTTCTGCAATTTTTCAAACAACAGCAACTATTGCTATGGCAATTGGTGGAATAGCCTTTTTTGTAACTGGAACAATTTCTGGTGACATTCATAATTTAACTCCATTATTTACTGATGGAAAAGGATTTGTTGCGGTTTTACTTGCTGTGCCGGCAATGTTTGTTGGTTTTGATGTATTACCACAGGCAGCGGAGGAAATGAACATTCCTTTAGGAAAAATTGCTAAAGTTATGATTTTAGCAATTTGTCTTGCTGCTGCATGGTATATTATGATGATTTTAGGAATAGCATTATCAGCCCCATCTGATGTAATTGCAGGTTTTAATGCAGATTCATCTGCTGTACCAGTTGCTAGTAGTTTTGCTTATGTTTTAGGAAGCCCTATTTTTGGGAAATTAATGATTATTGCTGCTATGTGTGGAATACTTACTTCTTGGAATGGTTTTATTGTTGGTGCTTCAAGAGTTATTTTTTCAATGAGTCGTGCTAAGATGTTACCACCAATTTTTTCAAAAGTTCATCCTAAATATGGTTCACCAGTTGCAGCAATCTTATTAGTTGGTATTATTACTTTCTTTTCTCCAATGTTAGGGAAAGGTGCTTTAAGTTGGTTCGTAGATGCTGCTGCATTTGGAACTGTTGTAGCTTATCTTATGGTTTCATTATCGTTTTTATTACTACGTAAGAAAGAGCCAAATTTGAAAAGGCCTTTTAAGGTTGCAGGTGGAAAAATTGTAGGCGTGCTTGCAGTTTTGGTTTCTCTTTTCTTTTGCACACTTTACTTACCTATATATAGTCCAACTCCGCTTTCAACTATTGAATGGATATTAGTAGGTGGTTGGCTTATCTTAGGGGCAATTTTATATATAATTAATCATTTTTCTGAAAATAGTAAGGCTTCTAAAGAAGAAATTGAATATCAACTTTTTGGAGATGAATATAAAATAAAAAAAACTAATAAATAAAATTAATTTAAAGAATGTTAAAATATGACAATTCTAGAACCGATATTTTGAATTGTCTTTTTTTAAACTATATTATTAAAAAGTTTGTAACTGTTTGATAAAAGTCAAAATATTAAACTAAATAACTAAATAACTATTTTTGAGGTTAATTTTGGTTTGGAAATCCGAAATGGAAATCCGAAATGATAAAAAAATCTAACTTTTAGCGAAAAATTGTA
>CANRAW010000067.1 GCA_947628715.1 uncultured Clostridia bacterium | reverse complement strand
TTTGTTGGGTTTGCTGCATCTCTTTTTATTGTTATTGAATATGGACTGGCTGTTATATTTCCTGCATTATCCTCTGTTTTTGCATATATTGTTGTTGTTCCATCACTTGCTATTGTAACAGTTCCCTTAGAACCTGTAATAGGTGTAGTTATCGCAGTTGAGCTCCTTCCATATATTATTTGCTTTATTCCTGAACTTGGTGCTTGGTCTGTTCCTGCTGTTAGTTGTAGTACAACGTCTGATGTATACCACTCCCCACTTGGTATTTTCTTTGTTCCTGTTGTTATTTGTCCAGATGGTACACCTGGTGCTACTGTATCCCTTTGAACTGTTCTTGTGCTTTGAGCTGATACTTCTGTATCTGTTCTTCCTATTGCCCATGCTTTTATCGTATATGTTCCATCTTTTGTTATTTTATTTGGTAAATCTACTGTTGTTGTTCCACTTGCACTTGTAACTGCTGTTTCACTATTTATTTGATATCTTATTTTTGTTGCTGAGCTTTGTCCTGCTGCTCCTGCATCTGTTATTTTTATTGATATATTTCCTTTTCTCCATGTTGTATCTCCAGTTGAGCTAACATCATCTCCACCAGTACCTGTCTTACTACTTGTTAACGTTATCGTTGGAGCTTTTAACTCTCCTAATGTCTTTACGCTTATTGGAGTGCTTGTAGCTGTGTTTCCTGCATTATCTGTTACGTCTACTTTTAGCCAGTATGTTGTTCCTGTTGCAAGGCTACCATAAGTATACCCCTTTGTATTTGGATTTTGTGCATCTGCTGTTACTTCTGTTCCATTATCATATCCTGCATTTTCTGATGTGCTATAATAGAATTTGTATTTTGCAACTTCTGATGTAGCATCTGCTCCTGTAGCTGTTACTGGAATTGAGTTATAGGTCTCTGTTCCTTTTGCTAATGTAGCTGTACTTGGTGCTGTCGCATCTCTTTTTACCTTTCTTGTGCTTGAATTTGTTGATATATCTGTATCTACTCTTCCTATTGCCCACGCTGTTATTGTATATTCTACATCGTCTTCTGTTATTGCATCTGTTAATGTTAGTGGTAATGCCTCTGTTCCACTTTTTACAACTTTTCCCGCATTATTTGTTATTTGATATTTTACTTTTGTTGCTGATGTTTTATTTGCATCTGTTACTGAATCTGTTATTTTAACTGTTATTTTTCCTTTGCGCCATGTTGTATCATTTGTTTGTTCCATTTTATCTGCATTGTCACTACTTGTTAAAGTAATAGTTGGGGCATTTAAGTCTCCTTTGGTTCTTCCCTTAGCTGGACTACTTTCTGTCGTATGTCCCGCGTTATCTGTAACTACTACTTTGAACCAATAGTCTTTTCCTGTTAATAGCCCTGTGTATGTATAACTTAATTCTTCTAAGTTTGCAGTATTTGCTGTCTTTTCTTCTACTTTTGTCCATCCTGCATCTGCACTTGTTTCACTTTTATAAAATGTATAACTTGCTACCTTTGATGTTGCGTCTGCTCCCTTTGCTGTTACTTGTATTGTTTTATAGTCTTGTGTTCCTACTGTTAATTCTGCTTTGCTTGGAACTGTTTTATCTAAGTTTATAGATATTGCATTTGATGCCTCTGATTCATTTCCTGCATTATCTATTGTGTATGCTACAACTTGTATATTGCTTCCATCACTTGTTACTGGTACATTTCCTGTTGTATTATCTATTGTTGTTCCTCCTGCTCCATTTATTGTGTATCTTATTTTTGCTTTTCCTGATACTTGAGTTGCCTGTAATCCACTTGGCACTGTATCTTCTCCTGCTGTTGCTGGTACATTTACATCTGCTGAATACCAGCCTTTTGCATTTTTCGTTTCTTTTGGGTTGCTAAGTGTTGGTGCTGCCGGTTTAGTTGTATCTCTTTTTATTTCTAATGGGTCTGATTCTGCTGATGTATTTCCTGCTGCATCTACTGTGTATGCTACTACTTTATGAATTCCGTCGGTTGTTATGGCATCTGTTACATTGGTTTCCGTTCCTGTAACTTCTGGCTTATCTACTCCGTCTATTTTATATTTTATCTTAGCTGAGCCTGATACTTCGTTTACATCAGTTCCTTTTGGATCTGTTCCTGCTGTTATTTTTACATCTACATTGCTTGTATACCATCCACTTCCTATAACTGTTTCTGTTCCTTTTGATACTGCAAGTGTTGGTTTTGCTGGTGCAACTGTATCTCTTTTTACTGTTCTTGTTGAAGGTGTTGATGTTCCTCCTCTTCCTACTGCCCATGCTGTTATTGTATATGTTCCATCTGTTGTTATTGCATCTTTTACTTCTAATGTTAATTCATTTAGCTCTGATGTTCCTTCTTTTACCTTTGTTTCTCCTCTTGTTATCTCATATTTTACTTGTGTTGCTGATGTGTTTGTACTACTTGCTGAGTCTGTTATTGTAACTGAGATATTTCCATGTTTCCATGTAGAGTCATTATTTACATCTACACTTTCCCCTTGAGCTGAACTTGTTAAAGTTATATTTGGTGCTTGTAAATCTCCTTTTGTTGTTCCTGTTACTACATCACTTGTTTTTGTATTTCCAGCATTATCTTTAACTATTACTCTAAAATAGTATGTTGTTGCTGATGTTAAATCTGCATAAGTATATGTGCTTGTTCCTATGTCGTCTAAATCCTTTGCATTTATTGTTTCAACTGTTTCAAACTTCGTATCGTCATTTACTGTTGACTTTTGGAACTCATAACTTGCAACTCCTGATATTGCGTCTTCTCCTGTTGCTGTTACACTTATAGTATGATAATCTTCTGTTCCTTTTGTTAGCTCTGCTTTGCTTGGTGCTACTGCGTCTTTATTTATGTTTAATACAGTTGATGGTCCTGATTTATTTCCTGCTTTATCTTGTGTCCATGCTGTTATTGTATGTCTTCCGTCTGTTGTTATAGCATTTGCTATGTCTTTTTCTGTTATACTTGTACTTTCTAATGTTATTATTTGTTCGTCTCCACTGTCTATCTTATATATTACTTTTTCTGCTCCTGAGATTTCAATTCCTGCTTTTTCTTTATCTTTTATATTGCTTATTTTTATTGATACATTACTATTCTTGTACCAGTTATTTTCTCCATCTATCTCTGTTGTTGCTAAAACGGTTGGAGCATCTGGTGCTGTTCTATCTATTAATGCTGTTTTTGTAGTTGTCTTTGAGCTTCTTCCTGTTCCATCTTCTACATGTGCTGTTACATCTATTCTTCCTTCTCCATCTAAGGTTGTTTCTACCTTTCTTGCTTCTCCTCTTTGTTCATTTTTTCCTGTTATATCGTATACGATTTGTGTTGAACCTGTTCTTGCCTCATCTGCTGTATCTGTTATTGTAACATCTACATCGCCGTTATACCACTCTCCATCTTTTTTATCTGGATTAAATGCTATATTTGGTATAAATAACTCTCCTAACGTCTTTTGTTGTTTCTCTTTTTGTGTTGCTCTATTTTCTGCCATATCTGTTGCTTCTACTATTACTATATAGTTTGTATTTGGTGTTAGATTTGTTACTGTATAATAGTTATTTTCTGTTGTGCTATTTTCTAACTTTAATGGTTCTCCACCTTGTGGCTTTACTGTATAATGATACATTATTTTATAATTTGCATCTCTGTCTTTGTTGCCTGATAGATTATCTGTTGCCCCAGTATTTATTTTAAATCCATACTCTGTTACATCTGTTATACTTATTTCGTCTGTTATGAATTTTGGAGCTGTACTATCTTTGTATATTTCTACTGTTGCTTTTTCTGATTCATTTCCTGCATTATCTACTACAACTATTTCTATCGTTCTTATTCCATCTTTTTCTATTGTTATTGGTGTATTTCTATAATTTGCTACTTCTTTATATTCTGAACTAAATTCTTCATTTGTGTCCTCTTGGTCTTTTGCTGTATATCTATATTTATACTTTGCAACACCTGAGTTTCCATCTGTTGAATCTGCTAGTGATATTGTAACTGTATTTGAATTATACCAAGTCTTTCCTGCATCTTTATTTGGTGTAATCGTTTTTGCTAGTGTTGGTTTAATGCTATCATATTTTATCTCTCTTGTTGCAGTCTCTGATTGGTTTCCACCTTCTCCATCGTCTACATAAGCTGTTATTGTTATCGTTCCTGAAGCTGTTATTGCTCCTCCATTTTTAAATTCGTCTTCTAACTCAACTGTTGTTTTATCTACTCTTGTTTCACCTTTTGTTACTGCTCCTGCAATATAATAAGTAATTCCTTTTGCTGTTACATTATCTGTACTTATTTTTACTCGTAATGGTACTTGGTCTGCTCCATACCAGTCGTTTACAGCTACTCCGTTTGATATTATTTCTATTTTTGGTGCAATAACTGTACTTGATATTCGTATCCAAGCATATCTCATTTGGCCTGATGTAGCTGTTACTCTTACTATATACCAGCCTGTGTATTGTAGATTAGAAAATGTTACTGATGAAGTATTTTTTGTATCAATTACTTCTCCTCTATAAATTAGCTCTACCTTTTCTACTCCTACCTCTGATGCATTCTTTACTTCTGCACTTAATGTTGCCTTCTCTTTGTTATATGTTGTCTTTAGATTTGGTAAAGTCCCTTTATTCTCTTTTCCTACATACTCTATGAACTTTTGCTCTGTTACTTCGTCATAATAGATTTGATACATGTATCCTTCCACTGTTGTAACTATTATATCGTCATTTGTATCCTCTCTATTTACATTAGCAGAAGCGTTCTTCACCCATATTGTCTCCTTGTTCATTTCCTCTGCTAACTTTTGCAAAGTAGTATTCTTTCCGCATTATTGCGTTCTCTAAGATTACTCCTTCTCTTAGCTCGGTAACCCTTTCTTTATATTCTTGTATCTTATACTCATCCGCTGCTGTTATCGTTTGCCCAATTATTGCTTCATCCCCTACTATGCCTCGGATGGCTACCATCGCAAGAATTATCAAAATTATTACCATAATGAT
>CANRAW010000066.1 GCA_947628715.1 uncultured Clostridia bacterium | reverse complement strand
TAGTACAAAAAAAATAGCAAATTAGAAAAATTATTTTCCAATTCACTATTTTTTTGTGCTACTTTTTCAGCAGCCTCAGTGGGGGCTATATCTTTTTTTTCGTATATAAAAATCAACATTAAATTCCCATAATATTGTATCCAGAATCTGCATATAAAATTTGCCCCGTAACAGCCCTCGACATATCACTAAGCATAAACATAACAGCATTTCCAACCTCTTCAATAGTCACATTTCTTCTCAATGGAGCCTTCTTTTCAACAACATCCAAAATAGTGCTAAAATCCTTAATACCCTTTGCCGAAAGCGTCTTAATAGGACCTGCAGAAATTGCATTTACCCTTATGCCACTAGGACCTAAATTATCCGCTAAATATCTAATACTACACTCAAGAGCAGCTTTCGCAACTCCCATAACATTATATCCCTCTAAAACCTTTGTAGAACCATAATATGTAAGAGAGACAAGACTTGCGTTTTCATTTAATAAATCTAACTCCTTTGCAATTCTAGCTGTAGCCACAAAAGAATATGCACTAACATCGTTTGCATGTGCAAAACCTTCCTTAGATGTATATATAAATTGATTCCTCAAATCCTCAGTATTCGCATGAGCAATGCTATGTAAAATTCCATCTATCTTACCATACTCTTGTTTTATCTCCTTAAAAGCCCTCTCTATATCCTCGTCACTTGATACATCACACGCAATAGCCTTTTTATAAGGTATCTCCGATAAAAGCTCCTCAATTTTTTCTCTGTTTTCCTCTCCCATAAAAGTAAAAATAAGCTCAGCACCATTTTCAGCTGCAACCTTTGCAGCACCCCAAGCTATGCTCCATTTGTTTCTAATTCCCATTATTAAAATTTTCTTATTTTGTAACAACATTTCCTTCAACTCCTATTTTTTTATATTCACCCATATTTCTAAATTTATTATATCTTAATTCTATGAGCTTTGTCTTTTCTATATTCTTTAAATCATTATAACAATTCATTATTTCCTCTTTTATTGCATCTGAAACTTCCTTTATATTCTTCTGAGCACCGCCATTTGGTTCTTTTATTACTTTATCGATAACCTTAAACTCATATAAATCCTCTGCTGTCATTTTCATTACCTCTGCTGCCTCTTTAGCCCTAGACGAATCTTTCCATAATATACTTGCATATCCCTCTGGAGAAAGCACCGAATATATTGCATTTTCAAGCATTAAAACTTTATCTCCAACACCTATTGCAAGAGCACCTCCACTAGAACCTTCTCCAATTACAATTGCAATAATTGGCACCTTTAATCTAGACATTTCAAGTAAATTCCTTGCAATTGCCTCGCCTTGTCCTCTTTCTTCTGCCCCTACTCCCGGATATGCTCCTTTTGTATCTATAAAAGTTACAATTGGTCTGTTAAACTTTTCAGCTTGTTTCATAAATCTTAGAGACTTTCTATAACTCTCGGGATTTGGCATCCCAAAATTTCTAAGGAGATTTTCCTTTGTGTTTCTACCCTTTTGCTCAGCAATGACTGTAAAATTAACATTATTTAATCTAGCAATTCCACATACTATGGCTTTATCGTCTGAGAAATTTCTATCTCCATGTAATTCCATAAATTCGCCAAAAATATTGTCAATGTAATCCATAGCAGTTGGTCTATTTCTAGCACGTACTATTTTTACTCTATCCCATACTTCCACTTTTACTATCATCCCTTTCTAAGGCACAAATCTAGCCTAAAAAAAATTATTTCAACCTTGCCTCCTTTTTTCTACTTATTCATGATTAATAACTTATGCAAAGTCTCCTTCATGTCTTTTCTCTCAACTACTTTATCAATAAATCCATGTTCAAGTAAAAATTCTGCTGTTTGGAAGCCTTCTGGTAATTCTTGCCTTATAGTTTGTTCAATAACTCTTGGTCCTGCAAAACCTATCATAGCCCCCGGTTCTGCTAAGATTATATCTCCTAGTGTTGCAAAAGATGCCGTAACACCTCCATAAGTTGGATCTGTTAAGACTGAAATATATAAGAGTCCCGCTTCGTCTAGCCTTGCCAAGGCTGATGCTGTTTTTGCCATTTGCATTAGTGACATTATGCCTTCTTGCATCCTCGCACCGCCAGATACAGAGAAAATTATAATTGGAAGTTTTTGCCTAATTGCTTCTTCTATTGAATATGTAATCTTTTCCCCTACAACACTTCCCATACTGCCCATAAGGAAATTGCCATCCATTACGCAAATTACGGTTTTTTCTCCATAAATATCGCCGATTCCACATTTTACCGCTTCGTCTAGCCCAGTTTTTTCCCTTAGAGCTTCTATCTTTTTAGTATATTCTTCCATTTTAAGTGGATTTACTGTATCTATGTTTAAATCAAATTCCTTAAATGTGCCTTCGTCTATTATTTGTGCAATTCTTCTCCTACTAGATAATCTAAAATGTTTACCACAATTTGGGCATACACTGAAATTTTCTCTTACTGTATCTTTATATAAAATTTCCTTGCATTTGTCACATTTTACCCATTTTCCAACTGGTATATCTGGCTTTTCATACTCTTTTTCTTCTTCTGTATGGTCTCTTCTTTTTATTTTATCTATTACCAATTTTAACCACCTATCCCTTTACTGCAATTTGAATTCCTTTGCTATAAATGAGGTATCAAAATCATCTTTCTTAAATTTTTTGTTTTTTACAATTTTTAAAAGGAAATCTATATTTGTGTCTATTCCTTCTACTACGCACTCTTCTAATGCTCTTTGCATCTTTGCAATTGCTTCTTTTCTATCTTCGCCATGTACTATTATTTTTGCTATCATAGAGTCATACATTGGCGGTATAACATATCCTGTATACATTGCTGTATCTATTCTTACTCCGTTTCCTCCTGGGAAATTTAATCCCTTTATTTCTCCTGGGCAAGGTAAGAAATTTTTATCTGGATTTTCCGCATTAATTCTACATTCTATGCTATGTCCTTTTATTTGTATATCGCTTTGATTTTTTTCTAATTTTTCACCAGATGCAATTTTTATTTGCTCTTTTACTATATCTACACCTGATATAAATTCTGTAACAGGATGCTCTACTTGTATTCTTGTGTTCATTTCCATAAAGTAAAAGTTTTTATTTTTATCTACTAAAAACTCCATTGTTCCTGCATTTGTATAATTTGCTTCTTTTACTGCCTTTACTGCTGTTTGCCCCATTTTATTTCTTAACTCTTCAGATATAAAACTTGATGGGCCTTCTTCTAATATTTTTTGATTTTTTCTTTGTATTGAGCAATCTCTTTCTCCTAAATATATCGCATTACCATATTCGTCTGCAAGTATTTGTATTTCTACATGTCTTGGGTTTTCGATATATTTTTCCATATATATTTCGTCATCGCCAAAGGCCTGTTTTGCTTCTTTTTTTATTATGTTATATGATTCTTCTAGTTCTTCTTTTTTTCTAACTATTCTTATGCCTTTTCCTCCGCCTCCTGCTGATGCTTTTAATATTACAGGATATTTTATATTTTCTGCAATTTTTATTGCTTCTCCGAATATCTTTTATTTTTCCATCTGTTCCCGGAATTACTGGCACTCCAGCTTTTTTCATAAATTCTTTGCAGTTTGCTTTATTTCCCATTAAATTTATTACTTTACTAGATGGTCCTATAAATTTTATATTACACTCTTCGCACATTTTTGCAAATTCTGCATTTTCTGCAAGAAATCCAAAACCCGGATGTATACTATCTGCTCTTGTTATATTCGCTGATTCTATAATTGCTTGCATATTTAGGTAGCTTTTTTTAGCAGGTGCTTCTCCTATACATACAGCTTCGTCTGCAAGTTTTACGTGCAAAGAGTTTGCATCTATTTCCGAATATACAGCAACTGTTTTTATATTCATTTCTTTACAAGCTCTAATTATTCTTACTGCTATTTCTCCACGATTCGCAACTAATACTTTGTTTAACATCTTTTTCCTCCAAGTAAATCAAACTAATGCAAAGGTAAGCTCTCCTTTTACTGCTACTTTTCCATTAACTGTTGCTACTGCTTCTCCAACCCCAATAGGTCCTTTGCATTTTATAATTTTTACTTCTAATTTTAAAACATCTCCCGGTACTACTTTTTGCTTGAATCTTAATTTATCTATGCCACCGAATAAAGCATTTTTTCCTTTGTTTTCTTCTAAAGAAAGAATTGCAACTGCCCCTGTTTGAGCCAATGCTTCTGTTATAAGTACACCTGGCATTATTGGTTCTCCTGGGAAGTGTCCTTGAAAATACCATTCATTTATACATACATTTTTATAGGCTGTTGCACTTTCTCCTGGTACATATTCTTCTACCCTATCTATCATTAAAAATGGAGGTCTTTGTGGTATGATTTCCATTATTTGTTTTACATCTAACATTTTTTATTCCTTCCTTTTTATATTATATTATTTTAAATAAAGGCTTACCATAGTCTACAACTTCGCCATCTTTTACGAGTATTTCGGCTATTTCTCCATCATATTCTGATTCTATTTCGTTCATTAATTTCATTGCTTCTATTACGCAAAGGATGTCCCCTTTTTTGACTGTATTTCCTACTTCTACATATTTTTTGGCTGTTGGTTCTGGTTTATCATAAAATGTTCCTACCATAGGTGATTTTACGATTTTTACGTTTTCTTCTACTTTTATTAGTTCTTTATTGTCTGGAACTACTGCTGGCTTTGTATTTGCTGAGACTGCCATTGGAATATTTTGAAACATAGGAATAACATTTTTATTTTCTGAATTATCTTTCTTTAGTTTTATTTTTGTTCCATCTGGGTATTCAATTGACATTTCAGTAAGGTTTGATTCTTCCATGTCTTTTATAATTTTTTTAAATTCTGAATATTCCATTTAATTTTCACATTCCTTTCTTTTATTTTTTTATAAAAAGGCAATAAAATTTAATTTTATTGTCAATTATTGTTCATAAACCTTAAATATAACTGCGCTATTATGCCCACCAAATCCTAAAGAATCAGACATTGCATATTTTATTGCAACATTTCTTCCTTCATTTGGCACAACATCCAAATCGCACTCCTCATCTGGAACCTTATATC
>CANRAW010000065.1 GCA_947628715.1 uncultured Clostridia bacterium | reverse complement strand
GAGGATACATATTTATAAGACCAATCAGAAAAATCACAAGAAAAATAATCAGAAAAATAAGTTGATAAATATTTAGATTGATCTTCGGTTAAAATTGATATTTTATCGTTATCAGGAAAAAGAGAATAATTAAAGTCAGTTTGTTCTAAAATCGTATAATCAAAGCCATTCATAAACAAAGGATAAGGCCAAGGAGATTCAGAAGAAGAAGAAGAAGCAAAAGCGGAAATACTCAAACAAGAGAGAGAAAGAGCAAGAGCAAGAACAATGCATAAAGCCTTTTTAAAAATTTTCATATTAAACCCCCATTAAATAAAATAGGCGGGGAAAAAATATCAAAACCCCGCCATATAGCAAGAATCAATCAACAGGAATAAAACCTGCGATTTTTCCATTACTACCAACAAAGCCAAGAACTTCGGCATTATCTTCAAAATATTTGTAATATTCTTTTTTCATTTTTTCAGTACGAAGAAAAACCTTATTTGTCTTAACGCCAACACCGTTTTCTATAGATTCACCAAAAAAAACGTTATAGCCAGTTATACGGTTGCCTTCTTTTGTATCAAAGTCAAGAGGTTGTATTCCTAAAATTACCATATTTTATACTCCTTTAAAAAATATTTTTTATATTTTTTTTTTATTATAATATATGTATATTTATTTGTCAAGAGAAAAATGTTTCTAAATTGTAAACAATTTGTAAACTTTTTATAAAAGCTTATTTCTGTTTATTATCTCATTTGCGAAAGCCCAATTATTTGACTGCAAGTTAGCTTCACAAATATTTTTTATTTGATTTTGATATTTTGTAAAAACATGGAATAATTCAGGGTGAGAAGACATATTGGTAATACACCAGCGCCAAACCTCTTTTAGATTCCAATCGTTTTCAATCGCAAATTTTTCAAGTGTCAATAATATTTCCTCATCATCAAGAGAAGACTTTTTATAATGCTTTAATATTGCATAACTGCCCTTTACATCTTCAATAGAATAGTGATATTTATTTTCATCAAAAAGACTTGTAAAATCTTCATGTATAAAATACATAAGACTTTCAGAAATTGAAGTATATGGCCTTGCTTCAACTGTACGGCCAACAGCTTCGGAAATGATTTTGCAATAACCCGAATGTTTTCCATCTTCTCCAAGTCGACCAGCCTCAACAGGATTAGGAAAAAGAATCATGCAATGATAATGCGGAATTTTTTCAGTGCCATCTTCATTTTTATCTTTATCGTGTAAAATAAAAGCCGATGTACGATACTGTAAAGCGAAGTTTAAAAACTTCATAGAGGGATCATGATCAGGATATAAAACAAACGAAATAATTCTACCTTTAGACATTTTTTTTAAATTCTCCTTTTTTTTGTGAAATATAGACAAAAAAGAGCGTGTATTTTTAGAAGTCGGCTCAGATTTTGCGCGGCCTATAAAACGCAGTAAGGCCGCGCAAAATTGCGAAAGCCAAAACAGAGAAAAAACTTTTTTTTTCGCGCTTGCTTGCGGTACATGCTTTAAAAAGCCTAATGGCTTTTTAAAGCATAGCCTTGCAGCTTAACGCAAGCGCGATGTAAAAATAGCCCACAGGGCTATTTTTATTTTTTTTTCACATTTAAGGCAGATATATTTTGAGCCCTGTGAAAACTTCCGCCCGTGTGGAAAAGCTCAGCCACGAAAAAACAGAGATTTTTGGCAATTTTGGGGCTCTGCCCCAGCCCCCATTCTTGGAGCTGAGGCAAGCTAAAGAAAATAAAATTGATTTAAAAGTCTTTTTGTCTTTTCTTTCTTATGGGAATATCATTTAATTGGCTACAATAAGATTTGTAATGACTACAATAAGATTTGTAAAGCCAACCATTAGCAGATAATAAAACACAATTACGAATAGACATATAAAGCTGATAAGGTGTAAAATCAGTTGAAAGATAAATTTTAGCAAAAGTAGTAGAAAACGGATAACCATCACGCCAATCATAAAAATCAACCCTAATTTGATCAGAGTGAAGATCATAAGAAAAACAAACATCACGATTGGGATATAAAGATAAAGAAAGTCTAATGTCATTTCTAACACTGCGAAGAACATAAGAAACAAATTCAAAACGAGACATTTTTTTAATTTTTTTCATTTTTGAAAACTCCTTAAAAGATATTTTTTTTGCTTTTCAGTATAATTATAATAACATATTTTTTTTAAAAAATATAGTAGTATTTTATTAAATAATTGTAAAAAAATTGTTAATGAGAAAGAGAAATGCCCGCGACAAAGTCGCGGGCATTATCACGGAGATAGAGGTCATGAACAGAACACAAAATCAGCCCCACATAAGTTTGCGAAGGATTTTAAAAACAACCATGGTAAAGCTAATACCAACGCCGAAAAGGAACATATATACAAACGTATCAGAAGAAAGAAGATACTTGACCTGAGAGATCATGTTTGTCCATATCCAAGTCAGAATTGAAGTTAGCGTTGTCAAAAAAGTTTGACCCTCCATAAATTAAACCCCCTTTAAAGATGAAAATTAAAGATATTTGCAATAAACTTGTATAACAAGTCTATAGCCACAATAAAAGAAAGAATAATGATAACAAGAGAAGCCACATATAAATAAGGCTGCTCAGCGTAAGTATTATATTGTTGACCATTAGGATATAACCATACATGACCGACTAAGTCAGAAATAAAATTATAAATTGACTGAATCATCTGTTAGAACGTCCCCCAGTAAAATAATAAATAAACCACCATATAAGACGAATAAAAACAATTGCAAAAACAAAAGCAAGAAGCGGAAGCAATATTGAATTAAAGCCCCACCAATGAAAAGCATTTTTAAAAATAAAATCCAAAAACTGAATAAAAGTCATTTTTTTAACCTCTCTCGAATTTTTTCAAGAAAAGATAATTTATGAGGATTCTTAACAACCGAATTTGGCAAAGGCATTAACTCGGGAGCGATCCAGCTATCAAAATACTTATAGTATAATGGACGAAAAACAACAGTTTTAAAAATACGGCCAAAAAGATTGGGCTTAGCATATCCCATTATAATTTCGCCGTAACGATGACCATCATGCTTAGGATTGCTAAATTCTATACCATACGGAATAAGATACTCATAAGAAAGAAAAGGTAGAAAGGACTTACGAATATATATAACATGATCGCATAAAGTGCGAATTTTTATGTCTATAGCATCCCATTTCTGAATATAAAAGATAATATCAAGCCGATAATGACGATGTAAACACATAAATTGAACAAGAGATTTACTAAAATTTTTATGATCACGACTATCGGCGAAAATAGTACCCTCATCAATTATAAGTAACCCGTCTTCAAGCTGATAATGTCCAATTATATCATTTGTAATAACTGTAACATCAGGAACAGAACAAGGAAAATTAACATAAACATTTTTATACTTTTTAAGACCTTGAAGAGCGTCACGGCAGGCACAAGTAGTTTTGCCAGAACCAGGCAAACCAAATTTTATTGTTATCATGATTTAGCCCAAAACTTAAGATTAAAATGAGGTTTTTTTTCAGAACGACCAGTAATATAAGCCATAAAATCAAAGCAAAAAGTATAAAGAACTAAAGAAAGATAAGAAGCAAGAGTGAAACCAATTAAAAACCAAATCATATTTTTTTAATTCCTTTTCCAAAAGATAAGACAAAGGACACATAAACAACAAATCTGTACGAACAAATTTAAATCCATAATTTAGCCCCTGTAAGCACCATCAAAAGGATCTCGACGGTAGCGAGACGATTTTTTTGTTTCATTTTGGGAAACGATACGAATTTTCTCAGATGAGGAAACACCAGAAAAACCAGTAAAAGAATTAGGACGAAGAAAAGGAAGTATTATAGTAGAAAATACAAGACCAATTATAAAAAAAGCAGTCCAGCCACCGAGAATATTTAATTGATTGTAAATATCAAATATAAAGTTTAGTGCCCAAGTAAAAGAATCTTTAAAAATTTGAATAATTCCCGACCAATCCATATTTATTCACCATAATATTTAACAATTCGCATAATGACAAGAAATGAGATAATTGCGATAAGAAGTCCCGAAATAGAAGCAGGCAGCCAAACAAGAGACGAAGTTATAAAAGAAGGAGCTTGTATAATAAGTTTTAAAACCGTTATAGCGTCGGTAATAAGTGAAAAAAGAAAGCCAAAAACAGTTGATATAAAATTACCAATGCTTGATAAAATATCAAAGATAGATTGAATCATATAATCACCTACGGCCGACCATGTATAAGAATCCCAATAAATGAGAAAATTATAAACGTAAGAATCATAAACTCAAATATTGGAATATTCATGACTTTAAAATTAGTATCAATCCAAGGAAGCTTAAACAAGCCCGAAATACTTTGAGAATCGCCAACCGCAGAAGAAACAAGAGCACCAGCGCCAAGTGCATAATCATCAAGAGCGCTATTTATATTATCAGACTGCTCAGGAGATAAAGTAACTTCTACTTCAGAAGCATAACTGTCAATTGCGGATTCATGCTCATTAAATTCAGATTGAAGATCAGAAACAGCTTGACTATTTTGTGGAGATGGATTATTCAAAGAACTTTGAAGAGAGCCAAAGCCCTGAGCAATAGCAGCCTGAATTTCAGAAGACAAATTTGAAAAAGACGAAACAAGAAAGGCCTGTATTTGTCCTGAAGTTTGATCTAAAGCAGATTGAAGCTCTTCAGAAAAGTTATTTTTCAACCAATCTTCAATATTTTCAAGATCAGCAATAATGTTTAACAGGTCTGTCCACAAAATACCAGTCGGGTATATAAATCCTTTTTGCCATTCTGTATAAAACTCTTTCCAAGCAGAGGCGAAAGGAAGAAAAGGCATCTTGAATCTCATCTATTGAAGCAGTATTACTACTTAAAAGAGTTTCAAGCTTGTCGAGATGTTTAGAAAGTTCAGCACAACAATCATCATCAGAAGGGGGATCAGGGAAAACAGGGTTTATAAAATTAGCAAATCTAATCTGAAATTGATGTCCGAATGTAGAAGAATCAGATTCAAAGCCTAAAAATTTATAACCATAGCCATAATCAAATGAACCATATTCATAATTAAGAAAACATAAATTGCCATTTAATATAGAATATATGCCTGAAGGACCAGAACCACGCAAAACATAATCAGAATTAAAAGTCAAATCACCAAAAGAATCAGAAGAAGAATAAGAATAAAAAGTTGCATAAAGGCTATCGGGACGCATATAAAGATAACTTTTTGAATTAGAAGGATAAAAGTCAAGCTCAGAGGATACATATTTATAAGACCAATCAGAAAAATCACAAGAAAAATAATCAGAAAAATAAGTTGATAAATATTTAGA
>CANRAW010000064.1 GCA_947628715.1 uncultured Clostridia bacterium | reverse complement strand
GACGGCGAAAATTGTGAAGAAACAATAAATAAGTTAGGAGGAGCAGTAGTATTAGGAAATTTTTATAATGAAAGTGGGGAAAAAGTAAATGGATATACAAGTAGGAGATAGAGTTTATTGGCGATATACGGATGATAAAATAATACATATAAGCATAATTACAAGTAAAAATGATTTAGCTTATATAAATCAAAAAGAGAAAATTATCTTTAAAATAGAACGACCAAAATATGAATTAGTAGAAGAAAAGAAAGAGTTATTGACAGAGGACGAAAAAGCATTTTTAAAACTTTATATACAATTTATAAAATATTATGGTAGTAATATTTGGGAAATAAAGTTTGAAGAAGAAAGTATAGAGCTTTATTCAATTACAGGTATTAGCTTAATGGGTATAAATTACCCATCTGTATTAAATTTTGATAATGTTAAATTAGGTAAATATAGTGTACATGAATTAGGAATTGAAGGAAATTAAATAAAAGAAAAATTTGAAGATTGCAAAGCTATTATTTTTTTAGAGAAAGGCAAGGTGTTAGATATTTTATGAATAGAAAACAAAAAATAAAAGCCTATAAAGAAGTAAAAGAAGAATTATATAGAATAAATAGAGAAATAGACAAAATTTTAACTGATATGATAATAGACCAAAAATCATTAAGTAATTATGAATTATGGATTGACGAAAAATACAAAAATGCAATATCTACTAATTATCTAATTAAAATAAAATATAAAAATTTAGAAAAAGAAGGATATTCTTTTAATACTGCTTATTTAATAATAAAAAATTCTGTATCTGAAACAGTAAAAAGAAATGGGGAAATATAAAATGAAATTAATAAAGTATAGTGAAAAAATAACAATAGAGAATATTGAAAATTTATATAAAACAGGTTATATATCGGAAATAATATTTGATGCAGATAGTAAAACTATGAATATAAAAGAAGCGGAATATTTTGAAGTAGAAAAAGCAATAAAAAAGCTAAGCGATAGCATAAAACTTGTTATTGATACAGTTTGCAAATTTCGTAAAAAGATGCTTGAAGCACTTAATTCGATATTTTTAAAGCTATGTAATTCAAATAAAAAAATTACAAAGAAAAAATTTATGAAGTTACTACAAAGTGCTGGAATACAAAGAAATACAATTAATGAAATTGTAAAAAATAATAAAGAACCATATACATACGTTAGATATTATAAAACATTAATAAACTTTCAAAAGATAAAATAGGAGGAAAAGATTATGTATGAGAAATGTGAAGTAGAGGAAATGCTAAGAAGTTATTTACTAAGTAATTCACAATTAAAGGAATTAGAAAATAAAATTGCTAAAAATGAGGTTTTATTAAAATATAATGGTAAAAAATATAAAGAATCTGTAGAAGATACGATAGAAGGTATGGCTTTAAATTCTCCTACAATATCTGACATACCGAAGCGGAAAAACAAATAAAATGAGTAGACCTACAGAAGACATAGCATTGTCTTATAGAGATAATTTAACATACATAAACAAAGCAGATAAAATAAAATTAACAAATGAAATTGAAGAGTTTAATAAAAAAGCTGAACCTTTAAGAGAATTAGTTGGTAAAGTTAATAGAATGCTAGGAGCTTTAAACAATGAACAAAAATTGATAATAAAAACGTATTACATGTATGAACCAAAATGGAATTATGTATCGTCTGTTTATATGCAAGTTTATAATGAACCAAGAACCATAAATCAATTAAAGAACATTAGAGATAAAGCTATGCAAATTATGTTAGATGTTATAAATGTGTAAAAATCAAAAATTGGTCAAAAATTGGTCGGAAATTTGGTGGAAATTATTATTTGTTTCATTATATAATTATAATTGGAGAAAATTTAAGTAGAACATACTTAAATATATATCTACTAAAAATATTCCCCTTTCATTTCAGCTACTAAAAAGCGTCATTATTAAAGATGCTTTTTAGTTTTTTTAATTAATTTGTTGAAGTTTTCAAATTAATATAAGAATAAATATATATTCTTCATATAGCCTCCTATAAAAGATATAAAAAACAATTATTGTTTCTTCACAAATTAATTATTTAAACTGTGAGGTATAAATATGGAAAAAGAATATAAAGATAAAATTTGTATTACTTGCATAAACCTAAGATGTGATAATGAAAATTGCAGCAAAAATATTGTAAGAACACAGAAGCGGAGAGTTAGTAATCATAAAATGCAAAAATTATCAAAAAAATAAAGATAAAGACAATAGTTATTTAAAAAAATATATAGAAGATATGAAATTAAAGGAATATAGAAATGATTGTTAAGATGTGTGCAATTTGTGGAAAAATTGTAGAATACCCAAACAGATATTGCTCTACATGCCAAGAAAGAGTTAATAAGCAAATAGAGGAAAGGCAGAAAAATTATAATCGACAATATAATAAAACAAGAGATCCAAAATTAGTAAAATTTAGAAAAAGTAAAGAATGGTTACAATTAAAAGAAAGATATTTACAAGATTTACAAAAAAAATATGGTGATGTTAAGTATGCCTATAAATGTGAAGATTGTATAGAAGAAAATAAAAAAGATAATAGTTATGTAATAAAACTAGCAGAAGAAGTACATCATTTAGTATTTATAGAAACGCAAGAAGGTTGGGAACGAAGGCTTGATTATAATAATTTAAGAGCATTGTGTCATTATCACCATGATAAAAGGCATAATCGTTTTCAAAGAAAAGAAAGGAGGGTTTAAAATGAAACATATAGTAATAGATACATATAAAGATTTAGCATTGAAAAGATATTTAACAAAAGGATCAGTATTAGAAGAAGAATATAAAAAAGATAAAGTAGAGCTAACAAAAGAAAGAATTGATTACTTAGTTGATAAAAAGATATGTACAAGTGTAGAAAAAACAGAAGATAACAACAAAGAGAAAAAACAAGAAGCAACAAAAGAGCCAGAATCAAAGAAAAAAATAGAACAAGAAGAAAATAAAGCAAAAAATACTAAGAAAAATGAAGAAAAATAATTAGCATATAGGAGGCACTTAAACCCTAGGGGGTGGGCAAAAAAGTATTAGATTTCTTTGGGGTATCGGTGCAGGGGAGGTCATTGTAGAAAAAACTCCCCATGATGCGTTTCAACTGGAGCATTTTTCTAAAATTACAAATGGGGGATATTATTATGGCAGGTTATGGTAAACAAAGAGAGCCTATAAATCTTATTATAGCAAAAGGTAAGAAGCATCTGAGCAAAGAGGAAATAGAAAATAGAAGAAATACAGAAATAAATGTAGACGACTATAAAAATGTTAGGCCACCAAGCTATTTAAACAAAAAACAAAAAAAAGAATTTGACGAGTTAGCAACAAAACTTGTAGATATAGGAATAATGAGCGAGTTAGACGAAGATTGTCTAGCTCGTTATTTAATTGCTAAGGATAATTATTTGAAATTTACTAAATTATTAAATGCGGCAATAAAAAATAAGAGGTCAATAAAATATAAAGATGATGCAGATATGCAAAGAGTATATTCTAATGATATTGAATCTTATTTGATACACCAGGATAGAGCATTTAAACAATGCAATGCGTGTGCTGATAAAATGGGATTAACAATTACAAGTCGATGCAGATTGCAAGTACCGCAAGCACCTGAAAAACCAAAAGAAAATAAGTTTAATAAATTTATTGCTGTCTAATGATTGATAGAGTAACTGAATATGCTCAAAAGGTTGTAAACCGAGAAATCTTTACAGGCGAGTTACATAGACTAGCCTGTGAAAGACATTTAAAAAATTTAGAAATTCAAAATACAGCAGAATTTCCTTATTACTGGGATGTTGCTAAATCTGAAAGAATTTTGGAATATGCAGAAACGTTAACTGCTGGTGAAGGTTTTGAAAAAAGACCAATAAAATTATTAGGCTTTCAAATTTTCGATATGGGATGCCTTTTTGGTTGGTATAATCAAAAAGGAAAAAGAAGGTTTAGAAGATCCTATGAATCTATGGCTAGACAAAATAGTAAAACTTTTAAAAATGGTATTCGAGGTACATATATAGCTGGATTTAGTGGTTATTGTTATGGAAAGCTATTTACAGCAGCGACTAAGAAAAGACAAGCAAGGCTTGCATGGGAGGAAATGTCAAAATTTATACAAAGTGATGAAGATTTGTCAGGAGCAGATATTGCTAGTGAAAAAGACGGCATGTTTGCTGTAAAAGACTATAAATCTGTAATAATAGCAAATCAAACACATTGTACTATAGAAGCATTAAGCAAAGAAAGTGGACTTGATGATGGATTTAGGGCTATATATGCTAGCATAGACGAGTACCACCAACATAAAACAAACCAAATATATAAAGCTTTATATAATGGTACAAAATCACTTCCAGAAACTTTAATAAGTATTATTACAACTAGAGGAGATAAAATAAATACACCATGTTATGAATTAGATAGTTATTGCTGTAATATCCTAAGAGGAATAGCAAAAGCAGAAGATTTTTTTGTTGATATATATTCGTTAGACAAAGGAGACGATATATGGGATCCAAAAAATTTGATAAAGGCTAATCCATATCTTGCTGCTAAAGAAGATACATTAAACATATTAATTGCAGATATGCAAACGGCAAAAGATATGGGAGGAAATGAATTAAGGGATTTTATGGTTAAATCTCTTAATATGTGGGTAAATACAGCAGATGATCAATTTATAGACGTAGACAAGTGGAAACAATGTGAAACGGAAAAAACTTTAGAGGATATGCGAGGGAGAAAATGTTTTGCGGGTATAGATTTATCAAGTGGAGGAGATTTAACTACCATTTCTTTGGAATTTCCATTAGATAATGAGAAGTTTTATATATATTCGCACTCGTTTATGCCAAGAGGTAGACTAGAAGAACATATTGAAACAGACATAGCTCCATACGATTTATGGCAAAGCAATGGATTAATAACAACAACTGGTGGGGTCAATGAGTATAAAAATGATTATAAATTTATTATAAGCCATTTGAAAGACTTGATAGTAGAATATGATTTAGATTTAGAAGCAATAGGATATGATCCCCATAATGCAGACGGATTCTTAGGCGATCTAGAAGAATTTGGTGTCCCATTATTGCAAGTAACGCAGTCAGCACGATTCTTAAATGATGCAACAGAAGATATGCGACTAAATATAAAATCTAAAAAAATTGAGTATGACAAAGAAAACGAATTATTAAGCTGGAGCTTTTCAAATGCAAAAGTTGTAAAAAATAGTTTTGGTGAAATAAAGATAGATAAAGAACCAAAAGCAAAAACAAAAAGAATAGATCCCACAGATGCTTGTATAGATGCACATGTTGCATATATGAAATTAGGAAAAGAAGAAAGTATTGA
>CANRAW010000063.1 GCA_947628715.1 uncultured Clostridia bacterium | reverse complement strand
AACAACTTTTTGAATTTCATCTAAAAATATATATGTTTTTTTACCTTTTACTAATTTTGATTTTAAGTATTCATATAGCTTTTTTCTATCTTGTAATTCTTCATAATCTACATCTTCAAAATTGATTGATACAATTTGATTCTCTTCTACTCCATTTTCTTTTAAATAGTCTTGAAATAACTCTAATAGAGTAGATTTACCACATCTTCTAATTCCTGTTATTACTTTTATAATTTGTTGATCTTTGAAGTTTTTTAATATAGATAAATAATCTTCTCTTTTTATTCTCTCCATAAAATCTCCTCCAACTATCTTTATTATACTCTTTTATATTATTATAGTCAAGTTTTTTCAAAATTATGAAAAAACTTTTGATTTTTATCAAGTTTTTTCATATATTATATAATAGTCTTAATGTTCTTTTAAAAGCTAAAACGACTATAAATAACAATAGTCGTTTTTATTAAAAAATATTTTCAAATTTTAATGAACTACATCTTAATTAACAAAGTAAATAGTGTATTAATTCATTTATAAGCATAACAATATTATAAATGCCAATTTTAAAGATCTCATATTCTCATAAATATTTTTTATTTAACCAATCTAACTAATATTTTTCAAACATACTTCGCTAAATTCAACGCAAATAATGGCATAAATACTTTTAATTGTTTTAATTCGTATAAAAAATTTATTTTTTACATTTTAAAGAATCACTATATGTATCAACTATAATGTAAATTATATAATTACTTTGTATATTCAATTTTTTTATTAGAATTAGATTTAATATCCTCATATTTACTGTCAATTTCTTTTAAAAATTTATACTGTATTTTATATTTTTGCATAACAAATCTTTCTAAGTACATGCGTACTTTATTTAGCATTTTATTATATGATTCTACAAACTCTTTCTGATTTTTTAGTCCTTTTGCATTGTTCATCAATTTGTTATTTCTAAACTCTACTTCCTCAGAAATTCTTTTTACTGCTTTATCATTATATTTATTAAGTACTATTGTTTCCTTTTCATTAATCTCATTTAATTTATATACAAAATCGTATTCAATATCATAAATTTTGGGTATAAAAGATTCTAGCGCTTTTTGAAGTTCAATTATTTTTTCATTTTTATTTTTACTTTCATTGTATGAGCATTTAAACATTATCATTTTTGAATATATTTCTAATAAATTTTTGATTAATTCTTCATTTTTTTCTTCTTTATACTGATTATATGTAATTCTCGCAATAATATATGAAACAATTGAAGATCCTATAATTCCCAATAAGATATTATATATTATATCAATAATAAATACTTTTTCTTTAAAATAAGATATTATTATTTCCAATAAAATTATTATAAATATAACAATTTTTAAATAATTTTGTATTTTTCTATTTTCTATCATTTTATACCTCATTTTTTACTTTCAATTTTTTCATATTCCTTTTGATATCTAATGTTATCGTTAGCTAAAATTTCAACTCCATTATCAAATATAATTAAAATTTTACTAAAATCTTTTCCTCCGAAATGAAAATAATCTTGTCCACCATCTATATAGCAATTATTACAATTGCAATTTACTAAATCATGTCTATTTTTAGACTCAATTATATCATTGCAAAGTAAACATTTAATCTTCATAATTGTACCATCCTTATTGTTAATTTTATATATATTTTTTAAATACATCCCTCATTAAAACTGCTAGATCTATTGTTTTATTCATCAATTCATTATAATTATCATGATTATCAAAGTCTAAACCCTTTATTCTGTAAATAATTTGTGAAGCTTTGACATTATCTAATCTTTCCCATTGCAATTTAAATCCAAGTTCTTCTTCTATTAGCTCTTTTTTTATAAATATTTTATCGTAAAGTTCTTTATTATCTGGTATATATAATGATACCCCTATAAGTGAATCTTTATTAACTAATGTTATACTAATATATGCATCACTTGTACCTATTGCAACATTATACCAATGATCTGTAGTTGCTTTCCTTATATTAAAGGGCTTTCCTCTTTCTATAACTATATTATTGAATTGATTCCAAAATTCTATTCTTTGAGATTGCGATTTGTTCATACTTTCATCTCTATTAGCAGATTTATTGTTCTTAATGAAATCATTTGGTTGCTCTACAACTTGGAACATTGGAGCTGGATCAGATTCTCCAATCTTATAAGCATGAATTTCTATTAAGAAAAAATTAACATTACTATTAGTGTTATTATTTAGCCATTCAATAGCACTTCTATGTTCTTCTCTTGCTTCTTTTACAATCCAAACAATAACTTTTGCATCTAACCCTGAGGCATAAGTGATTATTTTTCCTAAATGGTCATGGTTAGATACTTCAAGTTGATTTTCTATAATTACTTTTATTCCTGTAGTTTCATCTTTTGCAAATAAATCACACCTGTATGCGCCTACATATGTTTCTTTACTAATATCAACTAAAGTTAATCCTAAAATTTCATTTAAATTTTCTATATTTTCTTTTTTAGATAACCATTCAGAAAAGTCATATTGCTCATGTTGCCATAGTTCTCTTATATCAACTTCTTTTAATTTTCCTATTCCCATTATTTTCTCCTACATAATATTTTTAAAATTTATTAAAAAATAAATTTTCATATTCTTTCATAGTTCTACTAAATTTTACTTCTGAACCTGGAATTATAATATATTTCCATTCTTTTTTCCCATTAGCTTTATTATATTCTGTAGCATCTTCACAATATTTTAAAGCTGCTATTTTCTTTTTTTGAACTTCATCTAATATGATTTGATCATCACGTTTTATTTCTATCATATATATTGCATCATTAGTTTCTACTATAAAATCAGGTTCATACCTATCACCATTTCTATTCCACATTATGTTAAATTGATTAAATGCTGGCCTTAACCATTTTTGAACATTAGAATCATTTTCTAAGCATGTCACAAAATCTTTTTCAGGAATAGAGTCAAACTTATATGCTGAATGGCATGCTTTTAAAAATCCTGTAAAAACCTTCTTTTTAATATCTCTTGCTTCAACTGTCTGATTGTAGCTTAATAAATTATCTTTCAATATCTTAGAATAATTATGATCCTCAATTTTAACAAATGGTCTAACTTCTTTTGCAATAACTGGAGCTTCTTCAATAACCAAGTTTTCTTTCATTTGCGAGTATATAAAATCTGCTATTTGAGTTTTTCTTTCTTTAATTACAGACACAACTTCATCATCACTTAGATAACTCTTTAGCTTTTCTATTGCTTGTTTTGATAACTTAAATAATAATTCACTACATTTTTCATAGTCTATTTCTGGCTTATTCCATAGTAATGAAACTATAGTATGTTCTGGATCCTCCACTAAATAATCTTTTCCTACTTTGTCTATTTCTATTGTCTGAGTAGTATTTGATAAGTTCGTAGTAACAATTTTTCCTTCATCAGGTCTTAAATTTAAACCACTTACATTTAAATTAAAATCTTTAAAATAAACATTATTTTCTGCACTTTTGTATATTGTTATTCTTGGAATTTCGATTATTTTATCAAAAATTGTATTTTTAATTTCTTCAAAGATATCTTCAACTTTTTGAATAACATCATCATTAAACCCATCAATTTGTATTTGTGCACCATCTTTAGTCTTATTTAAATTTTCTATTACAATGTTTTTAATTTCTTCTTTTTTTATCGCAGATATGCTAATTGAACTATACTCTACAGAATTATCAAAGATTGCATCATATATTTGTTTTTTTGCCTCTATTTCAACATAGTTTGAAATAAAGTATTTATTATTTTTCCAATCCAAATTTTGTTTAATTTTTTCTTCTTCTTTCTTTACAGCATCTGTAAAAGTATCTGTAACTGTAATTACTTCTTTAGGTTCATCTACATCAAGATCTTCTATATCAATAATATTTTCTTGTCTTACTATAGATGTTTCCTTATTTGCTTCTCTTATAATTTCATCATATTTATCATGAGATACTATGGTAAGTTTGTCTACAACTTCATTTCCTGTAATCTTTCCATAAGGAAGTCTTAATCCTCTACCTATAGTTTGCTCTGTTAATGTGTTTGAAGCTGAAGTTCTTAATGGTATAATTGTGTATAAATTATTTACATCCCAACCTTCTTTTAGCATATTTACATGTATAACAATTTCAATTTTATTGTTATAATCTTCTAAAGAAACAAGTTGTGCAATATTTTCATCTTTTTCTACGCCACTTTGATTTGAATGTACTATTATTACTTTATCAGAATAGTAACCTTTAAAGAAATTTTCTGATTTTATTACTTTTAATAATTCTTCAGCATGATTTGTATCTTTAGCTACTACTAATATAAAAGGCTTAACTCTTCTTACATTGTTATCTCTAGCATATATATCTAAAGCTACTTTAGTATTTTCATGTAGCCTAATTCCATCTTCCAATTTTACAATGTCTTTATCTAAATCTGTTGCATAATTTTGTGGATTAAAATTTTTTCTAGTTGCTACATATGGCACTTTAACAAAACCATCTTTTATGGCTCTAGCTAATGAATATTCATAAACAACATTTTTAAATTTTATGGTATTATTGCCTTTTTCTACTTGTGGTGTTGCAGTTAATTCTAACCCTAGTACTGGATTCAATTCATTTAATACTTGCATTCCTCTATCTGCTCTATAATGATGAGATTCATCCATAAAAATTACTAGGTCTTTTCTGCTAGCTAAAAAATTAAAATATGAATCACCAATATATTCGGATAATCTTTTTATTTGAGGTTCTCTTCCTCCCTGCGTTTCTGCATTAATTTTTGAAATATTAAAAATATTTATAGTTATATCAGAAAAAGACATTTGTGATTCTATATTTTTTTTATAATTTTCACCTGTTATTATATTAGCCTGATAAAATTCTGGTATTCCCTTAAAAACATATTTTTCATATGAGTTATCTCCAAAATCTCTAATTAACTTATTATATATTGTTAAATTTGGTGCAATAATTAAAAAATTCTTAATATTTTTTTCCTTATATAAATATGCCATAAATGCACCCATTAATCTTGTTTTTCCAACACCTGTTGCTAAAGCAAAACAAATTGATGGGAAAGTTCTTTCAAAATTCGTGCAAGTTCCTGCTATTTCATGTACAATCGGTAATAGTTCATCATTATTATAATCTTTTGTTAAGGTTATTTTATTTAATATTTTTTCAAGTATTTCTAAAGATTCTTCTTGTGGTTTTCTTAAACTCATTCTATTATTTATAATATTAAAAATTTTACTACTCATCTTATTCTATCTCCAATACTTCATTTACATTTAAAGAATAATCATCTTTTCCATATTCACAATTATTCAAAATAGATTGTGGTATTTTCTTTATAGTTATATTATCATATTTTTGTTCACACTCTTCTTG
>CANRAW010000062.1 GCA_947628715.1 uncultured Clostridia bacterium | reverse complement strand
ATGTAATCTGTATAAAGCCTTATGTTGTAGTTTATATTACATACTCCAATTTTTTCTTCTGACATCTTTTTCTCCTACTAGATTAAAATCATAAAGTATGCAACTTTACGAAAAAAACAGCTCTTAATTAGAGCTGTTTTCTTATAATTTATCTAAATATTTCTTTTGTGTTTCATAAGAAGAATGGACATATAAATTTAAAGTTATGCTAACATTGGAGTGTCCCAAAATTTCGCTTAATGATTTTATGTCCATCCCAATTGCAACACAATTAGTTGCAAAAGTATGTCTTAAAACATGGAACTTATAGTCATGCATAATATTACATTCTTTTAAGCATCTTTTAAAAATTCTTTGATATGAACGTGGTTCCATGTATTTATTTGTCCCTGTAATTAAGTATTCGTCATCTGAATAATGATTTGTTTCTTTCAATTTTTTTAAGACGTTTATTAATTTATTTGAAATAGGAATTTTCCTAATTGAATCTTTTGTTTTTGGTTCATCAATTTGCACTTTTGTATTACCTTTTTCAAGATATACTCTCTGTATGGTTTTGTTCACGGAAATCAATCCTTCTTCTAATTCTATGTCTTCCCATTTTAAAGCACATATTTCTCCAAGACGCATACCAGTATTTAAGCATACAGCTATGCCTATATTTTTTAAGTTGCCACTCTCCAAGCAATATTTTTCTAATATATCTCTTTCTTCCTTTTTTAGTATTTGCACTTTATTTTGCTTACGCTTTGGCATAGATATTAAATCAAGTTTATAATCAACATTATATCTTCTTTCAATATATTTTAGTAAAGATTTTAATACATTTAATATGTCTTGGACTGTTTTAGAAGAAAGTGTTTTTGACAAATATTGTGTATAATTTTCAAAATTAAAATTAGTAAAATAATATATTGTTACACTATCAAAATATATAAGGATGTATTTATCAACGATATACTTATATCTATAATATGTTGAAGATTTAACAGAAATACGTTTGAACAAAAGCCAATTTTTTACAGCTGACTCAAATTGTCTATTCCTAAAGAAAATCACATTATCACCTCCTATCTCACTAATAAGTATATAATTTATTAGCAATATAGGAAACTCTTTATGTAAATAAATTCTTTAAAAAATTAAGAAAATATTATTAAAAATATTGAAATATTATATTGTATATGGTAAAATAATTTAGAAAAAGTCCTAAAGTTGCATACTTTAAGACCTTTTTTATTATTTATAATTTATACTCTTTTAATTTCTTCTTGCCTTTTTATTTTTCCCGTTGTAGTTTTTATCAATGGTTCTTCTGATAAAACAATTCCCTTTATTGATTTATATGTTGGCATTGTTTTGTTTATCTCTTTTATTCTAACACTTAGAGCCTCATATATGTCTTCGTCTTTTTCTATACCATAAGCCATTTTTATTATATCTCTATCAAAAACAATTTTTACATATACCTTTATATCGTCTTTATCATTTTTATTTGGCTTGCCATATATGAAAGATTCTTTTACTCCCTCTATTCTATTAACTAAATTTTCCATTTCTTCTGGGAAAATATTTTTTCCATTTTTTAAAACAATAACACTCTTCTTTCTTCCCTTTATATAAATGTATCCATCTTCATCAATTGTTGCTAAATCTCCAGTATAGAACCAACCATCTTTTATTGCATCTTTTGTAGCTTTAGGATTTCCATAATATCCAAGCATAACATTTGGTCCTTTTACAACTAATTCGCCCATTCCTTCACTATCTGGTTCTTCAATTTTTGCTTGTACATGTGGAAGTGCTTTACCAATTGATCCTGGTCTTATAAATTCATTTGTTTCAACTGCAATTACTGGTGATGTTTCTGTAAGACCATATCCTTGGCATAAGTTTAGTCCGACACTTCTAAACCATTCTTCTACACTTTTATCTAATGCAGCAGCACCACTTACAAATAATCTAATATTACCTCCAAAAATATTATGTATATCTTTAAATATCTCTTTCTTCTTTTCCATGCTTGCATCTTTGTATTTTAATGCTAAGTCGTTTATAATCTCTAACTTTCCATCCTTTTGTAGCTTTTTGGTTATATTTCTATACATATTTTCATATATTGCAGGAACAAAGCAGGCAAATGTTATTTTATATTCATTTAAATCTTGAATTATATTTTTTATTTCAGTGCAAAATGAAGTTTGGCATCCTCTATATAATGAAAACATAAATCCTACTGTACACTCGAAGACATGGTGTAATGGCAAAAATGATAAAATTCTATCATTTTCATCTATATCTAGTATTGATGAAATGTCCATCAGGTTAGAGCATATATTGTTATGTGATAAAGCAACAACTTTTGCTTCTGACGTTGTTCCTGATGTAAATAACATTATATTCATTTCGTTTGGATTTATTTCACTATCTAAAAATTCTGTATTCCCATTGCTTAATTGTATATTTCCTACTTGAATAAGTTCAGATTCAGAATAAATGCCGTTATTATGTGTTTTTGTATCCATGGAAATTAAAGTTTTTAATTTTCCTACTCCCTCTAAAACCATCTTTTTTAATTGTGGTTCATATTTTCCAGAATAAAATATTGCTTCTACTTCTGAACGTTCTATTAATCTTTTTAGCTCATTTTCTGGTAATGATTTATCTAATGGAACAACTACTCCTACTCCGCAAACAATTGCAAGATATGCTATGGTCCACTCATATCTATTTTCACCTATTACAGCTATTCTTTTTCCTTTTAGTCCTATAGAGATTAAAGCTGTACCAAGTGCATTTACCATATCATATACTTCTTTATGTGATATAGTTTTATATTCATTTTCTTTTGTTTTTATTTTATATGCAGGTCTATCACCATACATTTCACTTTGCTTTTTTATCATATCTTTTAAGTCGGTTACTTTCATACATTCTTTCATTTTTAAATCATTCCTTCCTAAAGCAATTTATATTATTAAGATTATCATAAAAAAAAGAAATTAGCAACTGATTTTTACCAATTACTAATTTCTTTTTATATTAATTTATGATTATCTTTCTTCCGCTTCAATATGATTATTTCTAGCCATGTATGAATTTACAATATTATTTATGTTATTTTCAATAATAGATTCATACTCATCTCCAGTTATAAATCCTAAATTATTTTTTTCAGTAGAAATTAAGAAGTTCCAAGATTTAACTTCTATTCCTTGTTCCTTGTACTCGTCAAGTACATCTTTTAAACTTTTTCCTTCTGTATCAATTACATCCCAACCTTTATTTGTAACAACTGTTATATATTCTGTATGATAATCCAAATTTCCTCCGATAAATGCAATATTTCCTGTTCCATCTGGTCTTTCAGAATATGCTTGATTCATTAATATATCTTTGCTCTTTGGAGTTTCACCAACAATAATTGATTCCATATATTTTTGAGTTGCATATTCTCTAAATTTTTCTATTCTTTTCTGTAAGATTTCTTCTTTATCGGTTGTATCAGTATTTGATGTCTTCGTTTTTTCTACTTTATCTGCTTTTTGCGTTTTTTGTGCTTCTACGACTGGACTTGCTACTTTTTCTTTTTCCTTTTCTTTAATAGTGTTTTCTTGCACTATTTTTTCCGGTTCTTTATCTTGCTTTATAGTTTCAATTGTTTCTGGCATTTTTTGAGTTACTATAGTTTCAATCTTTGTTTCTTCCTTCTCTTGTACTGATTGAATTTCTGGAATAACAAAGTCTAATTTTGTTTTTGTTTCTTGCTCATCTATTGTATTGGTAGATTCCTTTGTTTCTATGTCATTTGAAATATTATTTTTATTGAAAGATTGAATTGTTATATCTGCTTTCATTGCTGGTGATAAACTTGTTGCAGCCATTAATGTTACTGCACCTAGTGCAATAGCTCTCCTAAATTTTTTACTTGGTTGATAATGCATATTTTTAATAGATTCCTTAGCATTATTGATTTTTCTAGTCCAATGTCCTACTTTTTCTTTAATTCCATTAGCTAATTCACGTCTTTTTAATTGTAATTCTTCTTTTGCCTTAGCTTCTTCTTCTAACTTTTTTGCATATTCTCTTGCTTCTGCCTCTGCACGCATTTTTTTTGCATTTTCTTCGGATTTAATAAGAAGCTTAGCAATTCTTTCAGCCCTTGCCTTTTCTTCAGCTCCCATTCTTGCTATTTTTTCTTTTTCTAATCTTCTATCCTCTATTAATTTTCTTTTTTCTTCTTCCTCTTTTGCTTCTCTTTCTATTCTTTCAGCATGAGCAATTTTTGTTTTAGCAGTTTCCAAAGCATTTTTTTCGTTTATATCCATCTGCATTTCATAAAATGATTTTCTTTCATGATTTGGTCTTTTAATTTTTGATTTTGCTTCTTTTTGTATTGTTTGAGTTACTGGTCTTTCTTTCTTCTTTTTTGTCTTTGATGTTTGTACTTCTTTCTTTGCTTCTTCTTTCTTTGCTTCTGCTACTTGTACTGCTGGCTTTACTTCTTCTGCTTTTTTCGTTTCTACTGTTTGTACTGCTGGCTTTACTTCTTCTGCTTTTCTTTCTTCTATTTCCTGTGCTACCTTTATTCGTTCCATAAAATTTTTAACATCAGGATCTTCTTCTTCATATTTTTCAGCTGGAACCAAATTATCCCAAGTTACTCTTGCATTTCTTTCTATTTGAGCTCCTAATGGCAAAGTTTTTAGTTCCACTAATTCTTCTTTTACTTTTGATAAAAAATCGTTATCTTTCTCAGTATTATGATTGCCAAATTCAAAAATTTCTTCGTCCTTATTTTCTTTGAATGCATTTTTATCTTCTTCATAATTTCTTTCAGACATAACTAACGAACTATTAACATTTGCATTTAAAATATTTTTTTGTTTTCTAGCAATAAGCATTCCTTTCAACTTATCCATCATGCTTATTTTTTTACTTGTTTTTAACAATCCAATATTATATGTAATATCAATTCCTGATTTTTTTAAATTTTCTGCACGTATTTCTTTTTCATCATCATTTATTGATTGTCCATCAATAGATTGTACTACCGTTTTTAAATAATCCATAGCATAATGAGTTGCATTCATTGCATCCCAATCCTCTAATGACTTATACATTAACGGATCAACATTCCTTATGTCTTTTTTAGAAAAATTAAAATCTGGATTTTTTCTCTTAATCCTATTAAGGTCTTCTAAAATCTGTTTTCTTCTCATCCTCATTAATCTAGCACTGTAATTTGCCTTATAAATTCCATTTCTTTCAATACCTCTTATTGGTTTATATAAAGAATATACATCTCCATGATAAAGTCCCATTACGGTGTAACATCCTCTTTTTAAATCAGCTATTACTTTTACTTTATTTAACAAAATAAATTCCCCCTATAATTTTCCATAATTTACATAATACGTTAATATTATAACATATTTTTTTTATTAAATCAAGTATAATTATGTCTAGTAAGTTCAAATAAGCATTTAAGTTAAAACTTTTGATATTATATTTTTA
>CANRAW010000061.1 GCA_947628715.1 uncultured Clostridia bacterium | reverse complement strand
CCTACATTTGGTGTACTTCCTGTTACAGCTGTATTTGAGGTTTTGTTCCCTGTTACACTAAAGTAGGCAAATGTTGCCCCGACTACCGCTACTAATAACCACTCTAAAACAATTCCCTTTAAAGGGCGACCGCTTGAACTAAAGTACTTTTAATTTAGTAATATGTAAATAATTAAGTAAATTAAACTTTTCTATTATAAATGTGAAAAAATCACATATAGACTTGTAAAAAATTAAAAAATGTGTATAATAGTCTTCACAAATGAGAAAAATTATAATATAATTTAATAGAATACGAGGAGGCATAAGATGCTAATTGGTTTTAAAGTAAAAAATTTTAAATCTTTTAAAGACTTGCAACACTTCTCTCTTTTAGCAGGGAAAGTTAGAAGTAATGAAAATCATATTGTAGAAATCAGCAAACATAAAGTATTAAAATTTTCCGGAATGTTTGGTGCTAATGGTTCAGGAAAGTCAAATTTTATTTTGGCATTAAATATGGCTCAAATTATTATAAGCAAGGGTATAGGAACTTTAATAAATAATTTATATTATAGAGGCTCGGAAGTTTTAAACAATGAGGCTTCATATTTTGAATATGAAGTTGCTTTAAATAATAAATTGTATTCATACGGATTTGAAATCAATATTTCCAAAAAAGAAATCATATCAGAATGGCTAATTGATATGACTAAAAACAAAGAAAAAGTTATTTTTGAACGTGATTTAAAAAAGAATTTAAGTAATACTGATTATAAAAAACCAAACAGTGTATTTTCAAACTGTCTTAAAGAGATGGAAAAAAACAAATCTGAATTATTTTTAAAAGAAATAATAAGAAGAATTTCCATGTCTAAAATTGAAGATAAGTTTTTTGATGATATTTTTAGTGTATACAAATTTTTAATGTTTGATATGATTTTTGTTAAACCACAAACCCATAAATTATTTGATATTGATTATTACAAAAGGAAAGATAAGATAGTTGAAATACTAAAAGCACTAGACATTAACATAACGGATATTGAAAATGAAAAAACAGATATTAAAAATATTCAAGCAAAATTACCAGATAATGTTTATAGTGATTTAATGCATGATATAGATTTAATGACATCAAGATTTAATAATATTAGTTGTACTTTAAGAATTGACAATGATTTATATATTATTAAAAAGAAAACAGATGGATATGAGGTAAATACATTAAAATTTAAACATAAAAATAGTGATAGTTCTTTTGGAACATATGAAGAATCAGATGGAACAATCAGAATACTTGAATTAATTGATATTTTGCTTTCAAAAAATAAATTATTTTTAATAGATGAATTAGATAGTAGTTTACACCCCCTTTTAGTTGAGGGATTATTAAAAATATTTTTGAAAGCAAATACTAGTAATCAATTAATTATTACAACTCATGAATTAAAAACTTTAGACTTTGATTTAGTTAGAAGAGATGAGATTTGGTTTGCCGAAAAATCTCAAAATGGAGATTCGAAAATATATTCATTAGAAGAATTTAAAGATGTTGCAAGATTTGATAGAAAAATTGATAAAGCTTATATGGAAGGTAGATTTGGTGCAATAGCCAACATAAATACTGATTATGAGAATTAAAGAACCCTTTGCACAAGAAAGGCCATCAGAAGAAAAGAGCTATAGGGCAAAATATTTTATTGCTTCTGAGGGTCAAACTACTGAGCCTAGATATTTCGAAAAATTAAATCATTCAATTATATCAGAGAATGTAACAATCATTAATATATTAAGAGATTATGCTAACTTAGGAAATAGCAATCCAACATATTTGATAAAACTACTACAAGAATTTTTAAACAATAACGATTTAGAGATTTCTGTTGCAGAGCTAAAAAATAAAATAGCAAATTGGAATCATGAAAATCATAATAAAATAAATCTAAATGCCATAAATGCTGAATTGGATAAAATTTATAAATCAAATAAATATAAAATACCTTATGATGACTTAGAAAGTCTATTTATGCATTTATTTAAAAGTGATATTTACAAAGATTTAGCTTCACATTTTTCTTTGTATTTTGTTGCCCAAGATGTGACATATTCACCAACAACAGATTCACTAAATATGGTAATAGATCGAGACAAAGATAGCTTCACAGAGAAACAGTATGATGAAGTAACAAAATTCTGTAACGATAACAATGTTAATTTATATGTAAGCAATCCTAATTTTGAATTTTGGTTATTGCTCCATTTTAAAGAAGTTGAATATGAAGATAATGAAAAAATGTTCGAAAATCCTAAAGTTGGTTCTCGAAGATATCTTGAAAAAAGATTGCATGATATTTGTAAATATACAAAAACAAAATTTTTGTTTGAACCATTTGAAAAAAATATACATGAAGCAATATTAAGAGAAAAAAATTACGAAGAAAATGTTCATAAATTAAAAAATAATTTGGGAACAAATGTAGGAAAACTTGTTAATCAAATAATTAAATCCAAAAAATAGCCATGTCTAAAGGCGTGGTTTTTATATAATCAAAAAACCGTCTAAACAAGCAATAAGAAATATTTCTTCTTCCTTTTTCTTTTTTATTCTTTGTTTATCTTTCTTCTTCTTTTTTTGTTTCGAGATTTTTTCTCTGTTTTTGGTTTTTTTATTCTGTTACATGACAGTCTAGACCATTTACAGCAACTGTAACAGTTAAATCTTTTCCAGATATATCATTACTACCTGAATTTTGAACATTTTCAGTATTTACCAACCATACATCACCTTTTATAGTTGCAGTATCAGTTCCAGATGTTAAGCTAAATGCAACTTGCAATCCTTTATAATTTGCAGAATCTTTAACTATTTTTGATATTGCAACAGGAATATCGCCATCAAATTCATAATCACTATCTCCAATAGTTGTACCATTTGAAGTTTTTAAATTTATAAATGCATCTTTATCTGTTAATTGATTAGCCATTTGTCCACTTACTGTTACATCCACCGTTGCTGTACAAGCATAAGTTTGGCCTTCAGTTCCACCAGTTAATTTTAAAGTAGCTAATGTATTTTCTTGTTCAGAAGTTGCAACAGTTTCACTTGTTGTTGCATAATAACTTTTACTTTGATTTGATTTGTCCATTTGCTCTGCAGTTGGCTTTAAAGTTAATGATGTTCCACTTGTCAATGCTACTGTCCCTACACTTGGTGTTTGTCCTGTTACGGTTGTTGATGAATTATCTGTTCCTGTTACACTAAAGTAGGCAAAGGTTGCTCCCACCTCGCCGTGCCACCCCATTACATAATTTTTTAATTATGAAATTGTAAATCAAAAAATGTCTAAACAAGCAATAAGAAATATTTCTTCTTCCTTTTTCTTTTTTATTCTTTGTTTATCTTTCTTCTTCTTTTTTTGTTTCGAGATTTTTTCTCTGTTTTTGGCTTCTTCCTATTCGCCTGCTTGGACAGTACAATCTAATTCAGAAATTTTAACAGATACAGTTAAATCCTTACCTTCTAAGTGATTTTGATTTTCATTCTTATTTACAAAATATACATTTCCTGTAATATCAATATTTGAACCGCCGTTAATATCAAATTCGAGTGATTTTTGTTCATAAGGATTTTTTAAATCTACTGCTTCAGTATCTATTGCACTGATTTCCGTTACAGAATTGAATTTAATGAAAGCTTCACCAGTTTTAAGTGTATCTGGAGTCATTGTACCTGAAGTAGTTACATCTAATTTTGCAGTACAATGATACTTTGAAATTGCTTCAGATGAAGTTGCAGTGATAGTAGCAAAGGTTAATTCAGACTTCCCTGTATTTACATCTTTAACTAAAGCCGAGCTATCATTTTGAATATAGTAGCTGCCTAGTGCCTCGTCATCCATATTTTCTGCAGTTAGAGTTCCATTATAAGCTTTACCACTTTCTAACGATACGATGCCAGGTTTTTCAGCAGTACCTGTTACTGTTGTTGTTGCATTGGAATTTCCCGTTACACTAAAGTAGGCAAAGGTTGCTCCCACTACTGCCATCCTATTTTATAATTTTTTAATTATGGAATTGCAAATCAAAAATCGCCTAAACAAGCAATAAGAAATATTTCTTCTTCCTTTTTCTTTTTTATTCTTTGTTTATCTTTCTTCTTCTTTTTTTGTTTCGAGATTTTTTCTCTTCTTTTGGCTTTCTACTATTCACCAGTTTTTAACGCACAACCACTTATAGAAGTAGCAATTTTTACACCAATTTCTTTTCCGGCTGCAGAACTTTGATTATCAGTGCTGCTATTCTTTATTTCAAAAGCTGCTTTCAATGACTTGGCTTCTAACTCAGTTCCTTTTAAGTCAATCTTTTGTGTTATTGGCGTTTGATAATTTGTTGCACTTGATAAATCTATTTCTTGACTTACTAAACCGGTTAAATATAAATTTACATTACCTTCTCCTAAAGCAGTTAACTCAGCTGCATTACTACTAGTTATTGTTACCGTTAAGGTACATTCATAATTATCGGTTGCTTCTCCTCCAGTTGAAGTTATTTTTGCTATTTCTACGTCTTCTTGTGAAAGTTTCTTTTCCCCTTCAGCACTTGCCCAGTAAGATTTATCTTCACCTTGTTTCATGTCTTCGGCAGTTAATTCCATGCTTAAAGCTCCAGCTGAACCACTTAATGTTATTGTTGGTACTCCTTTTGTTGTAGCTGTAATGTTTGTATCTGAACTTCCGCTTCCCGTTACACTAAAGTAGGCAAAGGTTGCTCCCACTACTGCTCTTTATCTAATAACCAATCTAAAACATTTCTAATTTTTATCCCCTCTTCATTAGAAAATGGTATTTTATCAGAAGTTAAAATTAATTTTTCATAATTATCATCTATCTTTTTCAAAGGTCTTAATTCTCTTTCAAATATCTTCTTATCATTCTCATCAATTCCCTTTAAAGTATCTGCCACTTGAACATACAATCTTCCATCTTTATTAAGAGCCACAAAATCTATCTCATATTCATCCACTTTTCCTATAAATACATCATAGCCTCTTCTTAGTAACTCTAAATAAACCACATTTTCAAGTATATGACCATAATCACCTATCTTCCGCCCCAGAATAAAATATCTCAACCCTAAATCAGATACATAATACTTTTCGCCTGTTTTCAAATACTGTTTACCTTTAATATCATATCTTGATGCTTTATATAAGAAGAATGCTTCTGTAAGTCCTTCTAAATATTTTTCTACCGTTCTAACATTTATATTTCGCCCATCATTAGTCATTGCATTAGCAATATTATTACTTGATAATAAATTACCGATGTTATCCATGGCAAAATTAGTTACGCTTCTTAACATACTTTCATCAGTGATTTTCTTTCGTGCCATAACATCTTTAATTATTATATCTTCGTATATACCACTTAAATACATACTTACATCATCTTCGGTCTCTAAAGAGATAGTAAAAGGCATTGACCCAAAAGATATATATTTTTGATATAATTCATCATTATTTAAGTTTGTATAAACATCTTTATATTCTTTAAAAGATAATGGTAACATTTTAATTTCTATATATCTTCCTGAAAGCAAGGTTGCAAGCTCACTAGATAATAAATTAGCATTAGAACCAGTTATATATAAATCAACATTTTTCTTTATATATAGACTATCAACGGCTTTTTGAAATTCCATAATTTTTTGCACTTCATCTATTAAGACATAATTCTTTTTCTTTGCTTTTAAATTATCATTAATATAATTATACAAAGACATATAATCAGTAATAAAGTTATATTTTAAATCTTCTAAATTAACACTTATTATTTGGTCTTCTGCTACACCATTATTTAATAAATACTCTTTATACATTTCTAATAAAGTTGATTTACCACATCTTCTTATACCAGTAATAACTTTAATTATTTCCTTATCTTTAAATCTTTTTAATACATTTAAATATTCATTTCTTTCTATCATATATAAGACTCCTTTAAATTTGTTTTCATTATACATCATTTTATTAAAAATGTAAAGTTTTTGTATTCTAATACAAAAACTATATATTTTGTGTTACTTTTTGTATTAGTTATTAACAAGCAATAAGAAATATTTCTTCTTCCTTTTTCTTTTTTATTCTTTGTTTATCTTTCTTCTTCTTTTTTTGTTTC
>CANRAW010000060.1 GCA_947628715.1 uncultured Clostridia bacterium | reverse complement strand
TATTCACAATTATTCAAAATAGATTGTGGTATTTTCTTTATAGTTATATTATCATATTTTTGTTCACACTCTTCTTGATAAGTCTTACAACATATTAATAAACTTTCGTTATTTTGCATTTCTTCATGTATCGCTTCTAAATATTCTATAGAAATATAATTAGTTGTTATAAAAATATAATCATTTTCAGATGATTTTCCTTGTTTCCAATAACAGTCTGAATTGTCTATATAATCAAATTTTTCTTGTTTGCAAATTGCTTTAGCTAATAATTCTCCATTATAGTTTTCAGAAATAATCCAATTATTAAATTTATCTTTTACTAATAATGATGGTGCAAGTTCATAAAATTTATATCCTCCACCACCTTGCCAATTTTGCGATTTAGTTATTCCTCCATCATCTTTTCCATCTATTACCTTATCTATTCTTTGCTTACAGTATGTATAGCAATGATTTCCCATTTCAATTCCAATCCATTTTCTATTCATCTTATGTGCTACTGCACAAGTTGTCCCACTTCCTAAAAATGAATCTAATATCAAGTCTCCCTCATTACTTCCTATTGTTAGTATTCTTTCTATTAATCTTTCCGGTTTAGGAGTTTCAAAAACTTCCTCTGTTTCTATATTAAGTGCTTTTATCTCTCTTTTTGCTTCTTGATTATCTCCCACTTCTTCTCTTGGCCACCAAGTTATTGCAGTTATTCCTTGTTTTACTTCTGTTAAAAATCTTTTTATTGATGGAACATTATTTCCATCTGGTCCAAACCATATTCGATTTTCTTTTACATATTCTTCAAATCTATCTTTGGATAATCTCCATGAATAACCTTTAGGTGGTAGTACTTTTCTGCCACTTGGTGTGGTTATTTCATATATATTTCTTTCTATTGCTGGTCCAACTGATAAATCTGATGATTTCCATTTTCCTCTAGGATCATTATCTAAATTCTTATATCTAGAATTCATTGTTTCATTTCTTGGTAACTTATTTAATTCAAATTTTTCTGTTTTATTTTTTGCATACACCAATATTATATCATGAGCTCTAGAAAGTGTTTTCTTTAAATTAATTGGAGAGTATGCCCTTTGCCAGACAACTTCATCTATAAAATTATTTCTTCCAAAAATTTCATCGCATAATACTTTTAAATAGTGGCCTTCATCAGCATCAATGCTAATCCAAATTGTTCCTTCCTCATCTTTAAGTAGATTCTTTAAAATTTTTAATCTACAACTCATCAGATTCAGCCATGTACTATGTTCTAAATTATCATCATAATGTTCAAACGCGCTTCCAGTATTATATGGAGGATCTATATAGATACACTTTATTTTATTAGTGAATTCATTTTCTAATGCCTTTAGAGCAAGCAAATTGTCTCCATGAATTAACAAGTTTTCTGAATTTTCATCTCCATAAGATTTTTCTTTATCTTCAATTAGTATCCTAGGCTCAACTCTGGGTTGATTATCTTTTTCTATCCAAGTCAATTCTAATTTTGTATTATTCATTTTCTTTCATCTCCAATATTTCATTTACATTTAAAGAATAATCATCTTTTCCATATTCACAATTATTTAAAATGGATTGTGGTATTTTTTTTATCGTTATATTATCATATTTTTGTTCACACTCTTCTTGATAAGTTTTACAACATATTAACAAACTTTCGTTGTTTTTCATTTCTTCATGTATTGTTTCTAAATATTCTATAGAAATATAATTAGTTGTTATAAAAATATAATCATTTTCAGATGATTTTCCTTGTTTCCAATAACAGTCTGAATTGTCTATATAATCAAATTTTTCTTGTTTGCAAATTGCTTTAGCTAATAATTCTCCATTATAGTTTTCAGAAATAATCCAATTATTAAATTTATCTTTTACTAATAATGATGGTGCAAGTTCATAAAATTTATATCCTCCACCACCTTTCCAATTAAAAGCTTTTGTCATTCCCGAACTATCAGTTCCATTGATGACACTTGATAATCTTGGAATACAATGTGTGTAACAATGTTCTCCTAATTCTATTCCAATCCATTTTCTATTCATTTTATGCGCTACGGCACATGTTGTACCACTTCCTAGAAATGAATCCAATATTATATCACCTTCATTTGTAGACATTTCCAATATTCTTGCAATCAGGAACTCTGGTTTCTTTCCATTTCTAAAATCAACATTTCCTTCATTAAATAGCTTTCCTGTGTTAATGTCCTCCCAAAAATCACCTAAAAGATTACTTTGAGTTTCAACATAGCCTTCTTCAGTTAAGCATTTGTGAAATTTGTCTTTTAAAAAGAACATCTCTCTCCCACGATAATAATAGTGTTCCTTATTATTACTTTTATTATAAAAAATTTTACTAGGTTCTTTTTGTGACAATTCTTTATACTCGTTTCTAATAAAGGCCCTTCTCCATACCTTATCACTATTTTCTTGAATAAATTTTAAAATTTCTTTCTTGTCTTTTTTTATATCAAATCCTCTTTCAATTAGGACATCACTTATTCTCTTCACTTTCCAATTTTCAATATTATTGTCATTTTTTTCTAGATAATACTGAAATTCTGAATCAATTTTCTGAACAGGAACATATAATGGATTAAATTCTATATATTCCTTATCTTTAGCATAAGCTAAAATATATTCTTTAATTTTTAAAATTGTTTTTTCCTTATGTGATGTTTTTACTCCACTAGCTGTAGACATTTTTACAACAATTGTTGTTATAAAATTGTCTCTTCCAAAAATCTCATCGCACATAATTTTTAAATATGCATATTCGACATCATCTATTTGTATATAAATTGTGCCATCCTTGGTTAATAGTTTTTTTAATATCTCTAATCTAGATTTCATCAAATTAAGCCATATGGAATGTTCTAAATTATCATCATAATATTCAAATGCACTTCCTGTATTGTATGGAGGATCTATATAAATACATTTTATTTTATTAGTAAACTTATCTTCCAAAGCTTTCAAAGCTAATAAATTGTCACCATGAATAAGCATATTTTCAGTATTTTCATCACCATATGATTTTTCTTTATCTTCAATAAGTACTCGTGGCTCTATATTTATCTTTCTATCTTTCCCAATCCAAGTCAATTCTAATTTTTGATTTTTCATTTTTCGCTCCTATATTATTTTAAACTTTATTTTAAACAATTCTTCAACAGCTATTTTTTGTTTCATTTTCTTTTCAATATTCTCAATGAGATTTTCTTTTTTTTCATCAACCTTATCTTGTTCTTCAAACAAATTGAATCTAAGATTATTTCTTTTCTTTTCCAGTTCCTTAATCTCTTTTTGCATATTTAATTTATCCTCTAGTTTAAGTAATTTTCTTGCTTCTGCTTTTTTAAATTTTATATCTATATCTAAATTTTTCAATTCTAATTCAATACTCTTTTTTACATCATCTGCCCATTTTTCTAATTTTTCAATTTCAGAATCAAAAAAATTATTATTTTTCTCTAGTAGTTTATCTAATATGTTATTAAATTGGGCATCAAATATTTCTTTTAATTTTTCTTTATTTTCTATATTGCAATTTTTATTTACTTTTGAATAGTTAATATTAAATATCTTTCTACATGTTTCATCGTCTAAATAATTACCATCTTCATCTATTCCTGAAAAAACCAAAAAGTTTTCTTTCTCAAAAGTTTCAATATCAACATTATTTAAAGATATCTCTCCAGATTTTCCTATATATTGTTTTATTTTTTCTATATTTTGTTCAGAACTTGAATAATCAAATATGATTTCTGCACACTCGAGCTTTTTTTCTTTATATTCATTTATAATATTTTGTGCTAGAGGATGTCCAATTCTATAATTGTAATTATTTGATTTATTTGATTTATATTCATAAACTCCATTTAATATATTATTGTATGGTGATTGAAATATATTAAAAATTGTATCATTTTCAAAATTTGCATATTCAAAATCTAATTTATATTTTGTTAATAATAAAAGGTTCCTTTCAAATTGATTTAAATATTCCTTACTTTCGTTTTGACTAATTTTTAATTTTTCTATAACCTCTTCATCAAAATTTTCAAATAATTTTTGAGTAGTAATTTTCATTCTAGAATCAATTTTTTCTTCTAACTCTTTTTGAAGTCTATCAAATGCTTTTTGAATTTCTTCTGGCTTTCTACAATTTTGATAAATCTCATTTATTTTTCTTTCAAAATCTACACCTGTTTCTATACTTCCTAAAACTTCATCACTAGCTCCAAATACCCCATCAAACAACTTAAATTTTTCCTTTAATAATTCATAAACCCTTTGGTCTGCTTGATTTCTTTTATTTAAAAAATTTATAACTACAACATCAAACTTTTGTCCATATCTATGGCATCTGCCTATTCTTTGTTCTACTCTCTGAGGATTCCATGGTAAGTCATAATTAACTACCATAGAACAGAATTGTAAGTTTACACCTTCTGCAGCAGCTTCAGTTGCTATCATTATTTTTGCATCATTTTTGAAATACTCTATTAATGCTGATCTTTTATCTGCAGTTTTTGATCCTGTGATTATAGATTCTCCTTTATGTTTTAATAACCAATCACTATATATTTTTTTTGATAATTCATCATTATTGCTACCATTAAAGAATACTACACTATCTTTATATTTTGTATTTTGAAGGATTGAATAAATATATTCTTGAGTTCTGGTTGACTCTGTAAAAATTAGTGCTTTTTCAGGAGCTCCTAATCTGTTCATTTCCTGAAACCCCTTATTTAAAGCTATTAGTAAAACTTCTCCTTTAGCATTTTGTTTGATTGATTCTGCTAATACTGCATATTCAGTTAATTCTTCTATTTCTTTTTTTATTAGTATTACATCATTTTCTGTTAATACTATTTCTTCTTTTTCTTCTTTTTCTTCTTCATCTTTTAATTCTTCATATTCAGAATAATCATTTAAAATTTCATTATATTCTTCATCTTTTAATATTTTTGAAGTTTCTAATATTTTGTTTAGTTTATTTACTAATCCTCGTAATGTTCCAGCAATAGCAAAACTTGAAGATGCTAATAATTTTCTTAATATTAAAGTCATAAGCCATCTTTGACTTGGTGGTAATGCTTTTAAGTTTTCTCTTTGCAAATATAAGGTAATTTTATCATATAGTTCCTGTTCTGCATCTGAAGGATAAAATTCCTGTGTAATAGAAAGTCTATTAGTATAATTTATATATTCTAATACTTGCTTTCTTAAAGTTCTCTTACAAATTGGTGTAATTCTTTCTTTCAATTCATTATATAAAAATTCATCATTTTCATCAATTTTTGTAAATTGACTTTTGAAACTCTTTAAATCTCCAAATATATATTCATCAATAAAACTTGTTAACCCATATAGTTCTAGCAACGAATTTTGTAATGGTGTAGCTGTTAATAATATTTTGGGAGAATGTTCTAATGCTTGTTTTATTCTTCGAGATATTTTATTTGAATTTTTATATACATTTCTAAGTCTATGTGCCTCATCTATAATCACTAAATCCCAATTAATATTTTTTACATATGCTTCTTTATTACTAACAAAATTATATGAACATATAATAATCTTATTTTGAATAAACGGATTAAAATTTCCTTTTGATATTTCTTCATTAAAAGATTTTGATTCCAATATAATTGAATCTAAGTAAAACTTATCTTTTAATTCTTCATACCATTGTTTTCTTAAAGTTGCCGGAACCACTATAATTATCTTTTTTTTATCTTCTGCCCATTTTTGTGAAATAACTATACCAGCTTCTATTGTTTTTCCTAACCCAACTTCATCAGCTAGAATCGCTCCTTTAGAAAGAGGAGACTTAAATGCAAAAAGCGCAGCTTCTATTTGGTGAGGCTTTGGTTCAACCTTTGCATCTGACAAAACATGAATTAATTTTTCTATACTATTGGCTGAATTTTTCTTTGTTAATTCATATGCTAAATATTTTGCATGGTAATCTGTCAATTGTTTCATTATTTTTCCTCATTCCTAAATATAATATATTTATATAACTTATATCACAAATTTCACTTTTTCTCAACAAAAATCTACAATATTTTCCATTTTTTCCTAAACTATGTTTATTCCGTAGTTACGCAAATAACCTCCACCTTTTCGTCTAAAAATTTTCTAACATATTCAATACAATTTTCTAGACAAACAACCTTAGCCTTTGTACCTTGCATTAATCTATCAGT
>CANRAW010000059.1 GCA_947628715.1 uncultured Clostridia bacterium | reverse complement strand
ATTATTACGTATTTTAGTGGAAATATTTGTAAAAATGTTTCTATATCCATAAATAAGGCCTTCCTTCACAAATTATACTATAGTTTACGTTAAGCGATAATAAAAATTTGCGTTTCGAGACTTTGTCCTTGGTTTTCTTCGCAGAAATTCTAAACCTTCCTTATGGCACCCTTCCACGGCACGCGTGAACTCTTTCCATAAGAAAGTTTAAGAATTTCTAGCTCGCAAACAGTCCAGCGCTCTCAACTTAAATTTTTATTATCACTTAACTTTTCTATATATCTTTTATCCAATCATTGCATCAAATAAGCTCATTTGATTTGTTTCGCTCATGCCTTCAACACATCCAAACTTTTCAAGTAACGCAATTGCAGCATCTCCTACTTTAGCTCTCTTCTTTATATCTTGCTTTGAAATAAATTCTCCTTTTTCTCTAGCTTGCTGTATACCTTGAGCAGCAATACTACCCATACCAGCAATACTATTAAGAGGAGGACGAATTGCTCCATCTTCAACCTTGAATTTTATAGCATCTGATTTATACAAATCTATTGGCAAAAATGTGAAGCCTCTTTCATACATCTCCAAAACAAGTTCTAGTATTGAATACATATTTTTGTCTTTAGCAGTTGCATCATTACCAAGCCTTTTAATTTCTTCCATTTTTTCTTTTACTTTACCCTTGCCAAATATCATAATCTCACTATCAAACTCGTCTGCTCTTATACTAAAATATGTTGCATAATATGCAAGAGGAATATGTACCTTAAACCATGCAATACGAAATGCCATAGTAACATAAGCAACAGCATGTGCCTTTGGGAACATATACTCTATTTTTTTACATGAGTCAATATACCAGTCTGGTACATTATGTTCTCTCATTAGTGCTTCTTGTTCTTCATTTAATCCTTTACCTTTTCTAACAGATTCCATTATTTTAAATGAATTCTGAGCTGGAAGCCCCATATTAATTAAATATATCATAATATCGTCTCTTGTACAAATTGCTTCAGCCAAAGTTGCCGTACCAGCCTTTATTAAATCTTGTGCATTATTAGTCCACACATTAGTACCATGTGACAAACCTGATATTCTTATAAGTTCCTCAAACGTCTTAGGAAGTGTTTCAATTAACATATCTCGAACAAATTTAGTTCCAAATTCTGGTACACCAAATGTTCCAACTTGAGAATCAATTTGTTCTGGTCTAACTCCTAACGCCTCTGTAGAAGAAAATATTGACATAGTTTTTTTATCGTCAAGAGGTATAGACTTAGGGTCAATTCCCGTTATATCTTGTAACATCCTTATAACTGTTGGATCATCATGACCTAACATATCAAATTTAAGTAAGTTTTTATCTATAGAGTGATAATCAAAGTGAGTTGTAATAATGTCAGAGTCTGGATCGTCTGCAGGATGTTGAACTGGACAGAACTCATATATTTCTCGTCCCTGAGGGACAACAACAACTCCTCCTGGGTGTTGCCCTGTTGTTCTTTTTATTCCTGTGCAACCTTGTGCTAATCTTTCAATTTCAGCAGATGGAACATGTATATTTCTTTCCTCAAAATAATTTTTAACATATCCATAAGCCGTTTTTTCTGCTATAGTACCAATAGTACCTGCTTTAAATGTAGTACCTTGTCCTAGTATTACTTCTGCGTATTTATGTGCTTTTGTTTGATATTCTCCAGAGAAGTTTAAGTCTATATCTGGCTCTTTATCTCCATTAAATCCAAGGAAAGTTTCAAACGGTATATCAACACCATCTTTTACTAATTTTTCACCACATTTTGGGCAAGTAGCATCTGGAAGGTCAAATCCATTTTTTACACCATGGTCTGAAAAATCAGAATATTTACATTTTGGACATCTATAATGTGCTTTTAAAGCATTAACTTCTGTTATACCGGTCATATATGCTGCAAGAGAAGAACCAACAGAACCTCTTGAGCCAACTAAGTATCCATCTTCATTTGACTTCCATACAAGTTTTTGAGCTATTATGTACATAACTGAGAAACCGGTTTCTTATAATAGAATCGAGTTCCTTTCTAAGTCTTACTTCTACGATTTCTGGAAGCGGGTCACCATATAGCTCTTTTGCCCTATTCATTGCAATATCTTCAATTGTTTTTTCACATCCTTCAATATGTGGAGGGCATTTTTCTTTGGAAATTGGGCTAATTGGTTCACACATATCAGCTATTTTATTTGTGTTTGTAACAACAACCTCATAAGCCTTTTCTTTGCCAAGATATGCAAATTCAGCAAGCATTTCTTCTGTTGTACGTAAATACAATGGTGCTTGCATATCTGCATCATCATATTTTTGACCTGCCATTAATATTCTTCTATAAATTTCATCCTCAGGGTCCATAAAATGAACATCACAAGTTGCAACAACTGGCTTTCCTAATTTTTCGCCAAGTGCAACTATTTTTCTGTTTATATCTATTAAACCATTTTTGTCTTCCATTGTTCCATTTCGTATTAAATATTCATTATTTCCTAAAGGTTGAATTTCTAAATAATCATAAAAAGATGCTATTTCTTCAATTTTTTCAGGTGCTAATCCTTCTAAGATTGCTTGATATAATTCACCTCTATCACAAGCGCTTCCAATCATTAAACCTTCACTGTATTTTTTGTATACACTTCTTGGTATTTTTGGCTTTTTGTAAAAATAATCTAAATGTGAAAAAGAAATTAGCTTATATAGATTTTTTAGTCCTACATAATTTTTAGTTAAAATAACTGCATGATATGTAGGCAAATTCTTTAAATTAATGTTATCTCTATAGGCATTATCTATCTCATTTACGTTTTTTACATCTTTTTCTTTTAAGTTTTTTATCATTACTTCAAATACTTTAACTAATGTTTTTACATCATCTAATGCTCTATGTGCAACGTCTACTCTAATACCTAGATTTTCAGCAATGATTCCAAGTTTATGTTTCTTATAGTCTGGGAACATATCTCTTGCTAGTGATAAAGTATCAATATATGTATTATTTAATTTTAAGCCTTGTAGTTCAGCAAAATGCCTAATAAATCCAATATCAAAATTTGCATTATGTGCAACTAATACATCATCTCCTGCAAATTCTAAAAACTTTGGTAAAACCTGTTCTATTGTTTCAGCATCTCTAACCATATCGTCTGTTATGTGTGTAACTTTTATTACTTCATAAGGTATTGGTTTTTCTGGATTTACGAAACACTCAAAAGTATCAATTACTTCACCATTTTTTATCTTTATTGCACCAAACTCAGTTATTTTTTCCGTTCTATATGATAACCCTGTTGTTTCAATATCTAAAACACAGTATTCTGTATCAATATCTTGGTTTTTAGGATTATATACACTTGTTTGTCCATCAGGAACTAAATAAGCCTCTACTCCGTATAATACTTTAATATCCCCATTGTTATCTTCTACAACATGGTTTGCCTTTGGGAAAGATTGAACAACTCCATGGTCTGTTATAGCAATTGATTTCATACCCCATTTTCTAGCACGATTTATTAAGTCTTCTACTGGAGTTATTCCATCCATTTGGCTCATTTGTGTGTGCATGTGCAATTCTACTCTTTTTTCTTCGCTTCTGTCCATCCTAGTTGTATCACTTTTTGCCTCTGCTTCCATTATAATTCTTGCCATTATAGCAACTTCTTTTGCAAAAGGATCAAATTGAGCATCTCCGGATACTGTAACTCGTGGTGCACTAGATATTCTTTGCATTACTCTATCTTTATCTTCTGCTTCTATAAATGCTTTGCAAGTTATTGTGCAAGTTCCATCATATACATTAATCATTAGAAGAAATTTACCTGACTTTAATTCTTTTAATTCTTGTTTTATAATTTTGCCACAAATAACTACTTTTCCGCTATCTATATTTACGTCTTTTACTTTAATAATTTTATCAGTTATTTTTGCTTTTTTGTTTCCAATGATTATTGGGGTATCTTCTTCTTTTTCTTCCTTGCTTTCCTTTGATTTTGAAGCCTTTTCTTCTTTTTCCTCTGGCATTTCGATTGTTATTTGCACATCTTGAACTCTAAATTTACTTTTTAGATAAAATTCAAATTCTAGTTTTTCACCAAGCTGTATTTTTTTAGTAGATTTTAATTTGATTTCTAATCTGTTTGATTTTTTAAAAATGCTTACATTTAATATTTCACAATTTACTATGTTGCCCTTTGATTCATAGTCTTTAAATACGTCTTTTACTATTTTTGCATCATTTGTCATTTTATTTTGCCTCCATTTTTGTTCATTATTTGTATTTTATATCATGTAATTTTAAAAATCAATACAGAAGAAACAAAAAAATCATAGAATAATTTCTATGATTTTTTGTTAATTAATTTTGTGTATAAGGTAACATTGCGATATGTCTACATCTTTTTACAGCTAATGTAATATCTCTTTGATGTTTAGCACATGCACCTGTTGCTCTTCTTGGTAAAATCTTACCTTTATCATTTATGAATTTCTTTAATTGCTCTGGATTCTTATAATCAAGTACTAGATTTTTGTCTGCACAAAGTGGGCAAACTTTCTTTCTTTGTTTTCTAAACTTAGGATTATAATCTTCGTCATTATTTCTGTTTTTTCTATTATTTTGCTTTTTATCAGACATTATTTTCTCCCCCTATCTATGTTAGTTTTAAAATGGCAAATCATCACTAGGTGTTAATTCAAATTCAGAATTTTGAGCAACTTCAGAGCCAAATGTATTTTCAAAATTAGAAGTTCCATCACTTGCAGTATCATTTCTTCTACCTTCTGCAAAGTATGCTTCTTCAGCGATAACTTCTGTAACATAATGCTTTTGACCTTTATCATCATCCCAATTTCTTGTTTGAATTCTACCTATTACGCCAACTTGTTGACCTTTTTTAAAGTATTTGCTACAAAATTCACCTTGTTTTCCCCACGCAACTATATTTATAAAGTCTGCTTGTCTTTCTTCTCCTTGTTTTACGAATCTTCTGTTAACTGCAAGGGAAAAACTAGCTACTAGAGTATTGCTTGTTTGTGTATATCTAACTTCTGGATCCTTTGTTAATCTTCCCATTAATATAACTTTATTCATATCTATTCCTCCTATATACTTGTACTTTTGCTTCCACAGATTTATATATCAATTTTGTTTAAGCATTGTATATTATAACAAACAATACTTAAAATGAAATTATTCTTCATCTTTTTTTACAACTATGAATTTTATAATTTCATCTGTTATTCTATAGTTTCTTTCAAGTTCTGCAATTAATTCTGGCTTAGCTTCAAAATCAAATAGTACATAGAATGCTTCTTTGTTTTTTCCTATTTCATAAGCTAATTTCTTTTTACCCATTTCAGTAACTTCTGAAACTTTTCCTTCAGTATTAATCAAGTCTGTAAATCTTGAAATTAATGCTTTAATTCCTTCTTCTTCTACATTTTGACTAATAATGATTATACTTTCGTATTTATTCATTATCTTTCACCTCCTTATGGATTATAGCCCACTTTTTTTAATGAGCAAGGATAAACAACTTGTCTTTTATAGAGTTGTTTTTAATTAAATAATCGAAAAAAATAACACTTGTTATTTTTAACAAATGTTATTTTACCATATTTTATTACTTATTGCAAGTGTTTTGTTCATAATTTATAATGCTTTTAGCTTCTGTTTAAAAATACTCCTGGATTATTGCCTACTGTATGATATATTTCTCCTTCATATTTTACACCTTTTAAATAATATATTATGTGACTTTCTACATTTATTATATAAGCATTAGATAGCCCCATCGTGTAATCTTCTCCGTAATTTAAGGTTAAATTTTCCAATTTAGATAAATCAATTAAATAATATACATCTCCATCATTAATTGATAAATCTTTTATATCATAGTTTGTATTAATATATGATTTAGTCATTGCTTCTCCATATAATGGTAAGTCATCATTACTTACATAATATGATGCAATTCTATTATTTAATGTTGATATATCATTTTCTAGTCTAGTAAGATTAGAAATTTGCATTGAGTCGTACGAATTTATCGCAAGTGCAGATGTCAAAATAATAAGAATAAGTACAGTAAGCGCAAGCGTAATCATTGTTATACCTTTTTCATTTTTCAAATTTTGCTTTATCATAAGTTTATCCTCACATAATATGTTTTTACAACATATTCTTTCTTTTATATACTTTCACATATATAGTTTACTATTAATCTGAATTTATTGCAATATTATTTTGCAATATTTT
>CANRAW010000058.1 GCA_947628715.1 uncultured Clostridia bacterium | reverse complement strand
CCTGAATACATTTTACTCCAATATAACATTATTCTCTTCTCTATATCTTTAATTTTTGATACCTGCATCTCTATATCACATATTGTATCATTATCTAGCCTCACTTTTACATCTAACACCCCTAGTTTATCGTCTATTAAATCTTTTTCTAATATTGGGCTTTCGTCTAGTTTTATCTCTTTTATCCCCTCTCCTATTATTGCACTTATTAGCTCTTTTGTTATTTCTTCATTTCCCTTATAGCCAAATATCCTCCTGAAAATGTAATCATTTGTTGGCACCATTATTTCATTTTCTGCCATTTGCATTTCTCCTTCCATTATTATATTTAAAAAAATGTGATATTTTTAGGGGAATTCCCTAAAGATTTATTTTTGTCATTTTCTAAGCTGTAAAATTAAAAAAATAGATAGTAAATTCTTAAAATAAATTTACTATCTATGTTATATAATATTTATTTAACTTTGTCAATTACTTTTGCTAGACATTTTTTAGGCACTGCAATAAATAATGAAAATTTTAGCAAAAAATTTCTATTTGCAAAAGAGCTCAACTATAACCATTTCCGGTCTGTTGTTTATCCTAAAAGGCAAAATACTGTTTCCAATGCCCCTACTTATAACCATCGCAGTATCACCTTCCTTTAATATTCCATCAGTAAACCTCGGAAAAAAGCCTTGGTTCGGTGCAACGACTCCACCAATAATAGGAATCCTTATTTGTCCTCCGTGAGCATGACCTGTTAAAACTAAATTAACTTTCCTCTCAACATAAACATCATATAACTCTGGTCTATGAGATAACAAAACAGTATAAAAATCCTCATTATACTTTGTATTGTTTATTTCCGTTTTAACAATAATCTCGTTAGAAACAGACGGCTCATTTGCAAAACTCGGATCATTTATACCTGCAATATTTATATACGAAGCACCTTTAGAAACTGTATCATAAGTATTTTCTAGCACCTTCACTCCAAGCTCTTCTAAATTTCCCTTCAAAACATCATAATTCTTTATACTCGCTTCATGATTTCCTGTAACAAAATAAACACCCGTAATATCTGTTATTTTCTTCACAAAATCAACCGAAAGCTGAATATTCGTTTTATTTGCATCAATTAAATCTCCAGTTATGGCAATCATATCTGGCTTTTCTTTTTGTATACTCTCAATTAAATCCTCTCTTAGCCTTTTTGAAGCAGTATTATGAAAATCCGATATTTGAATAATTTTGTATCCATCAAAATCCTTTGGAACATTTTCGTCAAATACTTTATAATAACTTACTTGTAAAAAATTATTTTCATAATATAGGTAAAAAGGTATAAATATTAAAAACAAAATAACTACAACTAATATGATATATTTCTTTTTCATACTAATCTCCTAACAACCAAATCGGTATATTTAATTTTCTTTATACAAAAAACATCCCTTCTCATGAGAATATATAACCCCTATTGCCTGTAAATATGAGTAAATAATAGTTGAACCTACAAACTTCATATTTCTTTTTTGTAAATCTTTTGAAATTCTATCAGATAGCTCAGACGTTGTTTTGCCTAATTCATATACTGTTTTATCTTTAGTAAAAGTTCTTAAATAATTATAAAATGAACCAAATTCACTTTGTATTTCTTTAAAAATCTTTGTATTATTAATTGTCGCCATTATTTTTAATTTGTTTCTTATTATTTTTTCATTTTTCAATAGCTCTTGTACCTTTTCTCCATCGTATTTTAATACTTTATCAATATCAAAATTATCAAAAGCCTTCCTAAAATCCTCCCTTTTATTTAATACACACTCCCAAGAAAGCCCTGCTTGAAACATTTCTAGTATTAAAATTTCATATAAATAACCTTCATTAAAATTTTCCCTGCACCACTCTTCATCATGATATTTTATGTACAAATCATTTTTAATGTTGCACCATTTACATCTACTTTTTTCCATAAACAATTTATTCCTCTCAAATTTATGCCATTAAATGCTCTATTAATATTTTTATACCTATAAAAATTAAAATAACTCCTCCCAATATTTGTGCACTTTTTTCAAACTTATTTCCGAATCTGTTACCAATAAATACACCTAATATGGAAATTATAAAAGTTATAACTCCAATCATTAATACTGCAAAAATTATATTAACTTCTAAAAAAGCAAATGTTATTCCAACAGCCAATGCGTCAATGCTTGTTGCTATTGCAAGAATAATCATCGTTTTTGGACTTACATCATCAACTTTTTCCTCTTCTTCATTATTAAAACTTTCTCTTATCATATTAATTCCAATAAAAGAAAGCAGTATAAATGCAATCCAGTGGTCGATTTGAGTTACAAAACTTTCAAATCCAGTTCCTAAAGTAAATCCTATAATTGGCATACCTGCTTGAAATATTCCAAAATATGTCGCTATAATTAGCGTTTTTTTCATATCTATCTTTTTCATGGACAAACCCTTGCAGATGGAAACCGCAAACGCATCCATGGCAAGACCTATTCCAACTAGCACTATCTCAATAATTCCCATATACAACTTTCCTTTTTAAAACGAATTATTAATTATATATTAAATAACAAGGCTAAATATGCTCCATAAAAAAGTAAATAAGTTAAACCATTAAGCCTGCTCATTTCATTTTTTGGTGGTATTGATGGGAAAAGAGCTAATACAACTGTAGATGCAATTAAAACATACATTTCTGTATTATATGAAATATTGTATGTTATAGGTTTTATAAGGCTTGATACACCTATTATAAGTAAAATATTAAATATATTTGAGCCTATTATATTTCCTATTGCAATGTCACTATTTCCTTTAAATGCAGCAGTTACACTTGTAACAAGCTCTGGTAGACTTGTTCCGAATTGCAAGTATTGTTACACTTATTATTTTTTCGCTTATTCCATACATATTTGCAATTTTAACAGAATTGTCTACAGCTAAATCTCCTCCAAATTTAAGTGCTATAATTCCGAATTATTATGTAGATTATGTCTTTTACTATTGAGCCACTTACTTCTTTGTTTTGCTCTATTTCTTCGCCATCTTCTCTATCAAAATTTTCTCCATTTTTACCCATTACTATTGTGTAAATTATAAATAGTATAAACATTATAATTAAAGATATTCCGTCGCCTCTTGATATATCATTATTCATATTTGCAATTGATAAAAATATTGTTGTTACTAAAAGACAAACTGGTATTTCAATAAGTCTTGTTTCCTTTTTGAACTTTATCGGTCTTATTAAAGCAGATAATCCTAGAATAAGTAATAAATTGCAAGCATTACTGCCTAAAACATTTCCAACTGCCATATCTGGATATCCTTCAATTGCCGATGTTATACTTACGAATAACTCTGGCATAGATGTTCCTATTGAGACAACTGTAAGTCCAATTATTATTTCTGGTATATGAAATCTTTTTGATACATTGCATGCTCCATCTACTAGCAAATCTGCACCTTTTATTAATAGTACAAATCCAACTAATATCAGGAAGATTGATATTTCCATTTTTATTTTATCCTTTCACTTATTTTTCAAACTTATACTCCACATCTTCAATAAAATTATAAATCTCTCTTAAATATTTTTTCGTAACCATTGACATTTTTGCAGGTGGATTTTTTTGACCGTACACTAATTAGCTTTTTAGTGTAACAATTTTCAGCAGTTTTGAATAGTAAATATCTATTTTTCATATACGTAAAATAAATTTGGTATCCATCATTTAAAATCTGCTCAAATTCCTCAAATGTGTAATTTTCCATTAAATTTCTCCTCTTAGCTTATCATTTTTCTAAAATCTTCTTCTGAGATAATATTTATTCCAAGGCTTTCTGCTTTTGTTAACTTGCTTCCTGCTTCTTCTCCTGCAAGTACATAAGTCGTTTTTTTAGAAACAGAACTTGAGGTTTTTCCTCCTAATTTTTCAATAATTTCTGATGCTTCGTCTCTTGTAAAGTTTGCAAGAGTTCCGGTTAAAACAAAGGTCATACCTTGGAATCTGTTATCTTTTTCTTCGATTTCTTCTTCCTTCATATTAACTCCTGCTTGCTTTAATTTTTCGATTAATTCTTTTGTTTGTTCTTGTGCAAAAAATTCGCATACACTCTTAGCAGTTACTATTCCCATATCTTCTAAATAGCTTATGCTTAATTCACTTGCGTTCATTAATTTATCTATACTTCCATATTCTCTTGCTAATATTTTTGCTGTTTTAGTTCCTACATGTCTAATTCCAAGTGCACTAATTAGCTTATCTAAACTATTTTTCTTACTTTCATTTATTGCGTTTATTAAGTTAGATGCAAACTTGTCTCCACTTTTTTTAGTTGATGCGATTTGTTCTTTTGTCAAATAGTAAATGTCTGCTATTCCATTTAAGTAATTTTTATCAACTAATTGTTTTATTATTGCATATCCCAAACCTTCTATTTCCATACCAGCTTTTGAAGCAAAATGTACGATATTTCTTAAATTTCTTGCGCTACACTCTATTCCAATACATCTTCTAATAGCTTCGCCTTTTTCACGAACAGCAGGTCCTCCGCATACTGGGCATACCTCTGGCATAACAAATTCCTTTTCTTCGCCAGTTCTTTTTTCTTTTACAACATCAACTACTTCTGGTATAACATCTCCTGCCTTTTGTATTATTACATGGTCTCCAATTTTTAAGTCTTTATCTTTAATAAAGTCTTCGTTATGAAGTGTTGTTTTTGATATTGTAGAGCCGGCAAGTTTAACAGGCTCAAGTATAGCCATTGGCGTTATTGCACCTGTTCTTCCTACTTGACATATAATGTCTTTTAAGATTGTTTCCTTTTTTTCTGGTGGATATTTATATGCAATTGCCCATCTTGGCGTTTTGAAGTTTGTACCTAATGCTTCTCTTGATTCTAGGTTATCAACTTTTATTACTGCTCCATCTGTTCCAAAGCCAAGTGTTTCTCTTATTCCACCTATTCTTTCTACTTCTTTTATTGCGCTTTCTATACCAATGCACAATTTTTTTACGGGATTTACATTAAATCCCAATTTTTCTAGATATTCTAATTGTTCAATATGTGAATTATATGGATTATCTTGTAGTCTTTGTATATTAAAAATGTATATATCTAGTGGCCTTTTAGCTGTTATTTTGCTGTCTAATTGTCTAAGTGAACCTGCTGCTGCATTTCGTGCATTAGCAAATGTTTTTTCCTCAAGTATTTCTTGTTCTTCGTTCATTTTTTCAAAATCTTCTTTTGATATGAATACTTCGCCACGTACAATTACATTGACTGGTTCTTTTAATTTTTTAGGAATATTCTTTATAGTTTTTAAATTATCTGTAATGTCTTCCCCAATTTGTCCGGTCTCCACGAGTTGCTCCTCTTACAAATTCTCCGATTTACATATTCTATTGCAACAGACAATCCATCAATTTTTGCCTCAACTGTGTATTCTATTTTTTCTTTATTTAATTCTTTTTTTATACGAGAATCAAATAATCTTAATTCTTCTATCGAAAAAACGTCTTGTAAACTTTGAAGAGGAACTTCATGCTCTATTTTATTAAACCCCTCTTTTACGTGTCCTCCAACTTTTTGCGTTAAAGAGTTTTTATCTATTAAGTCTGGAAATTCTCCTTCTAATTTTTTTAGTTCTTGCATTAGCATATCATATTCGTAATCTGATATCTCTGGGTTATCTTCATCGTAATATTTATCTGCATAATACTGAGTTTTTTCTCTTAATTCTTGTATTCTTTTTTTAGCTTCTTCTTTATCCATTGTAAACTTAATTCCCCCTAGTTTTTACATATCTTTTAACAAATCTTTTCCGCCTTTTATATAATCCCATCCTGAAAATACAGTTGCAATGACTGATATAACTAACATAATAGATGTTAAAATATTTATAATTAATTCTGTGCCAACAAGTCCATTATTTAAAAATGCAAAAAATATATTTGTTTTATTTATATTTATAAATGCTAAAAATATAGCTAACATTTGCGTTACTGTTTTTAGTTTACCCCAATTTGATGCAGGAATTACTTTTCCACCTTGTTCTACCGCAATTAATCTATATGCTGATACGGTAAATTCACGAGTAAGTACAATTATTGGTATCCATGCTGGAATATTTCCTTCCTCAACTAATATTAGCATTGCTGAAAGTACAAGTATTTTATCAGCTATTGGGTCTAAAAATTTTCCAAAATTTGTAACTTGATTTCTTGAGCGTGCAAGATATCCGTCTAATTTATCTGTTATTGATGCTATAACAAAAATTATATTCATTATCCAAAAATATATTGGTATATTAAGGAAATCTCCTTGTATTCCTAAAAAAGGTATTATAACCATTATTGGTACTAATAATATTCTAATAACTGTTAATTTATTTGGTAGATTCATTTTATTCCTCCCTTTTTCTATCCCACTTATTATATCTAATATTGGCAAAAAAATAAAGAGTTTTTAGTAA
>CANRAW010000057.1 GCA_947628715.1 uncultured Clostridia bacterium | reverse complement strand
AAAATAATAATAGATAAATATAAAGACACAACTTCTTTATGTTTTGTTTTGCGTTGGTGCGAAACAATGGCGTAAAGATTAAGTTGTGTCTTTTTTTGGTGTGCAGATAAAGTTTCCGCAAAGCTACCTGCAGAAAAAAATATTTCATTTTCTGCTCCAAGGCTTTCGCGGGTCGTACCCCCGTCTCAAAGGACTGTCGCATTAAAATGAAATAGTTTTTTTCTGCACGCATTGCTAGTAAGATTTGTCTTTAAAGTAGGAAATTTAAAATAGTTTTATTTTATTGTTTTAGCTTTGCTATTTTGGGTTTCCTACTTTAAGGATAAATCAAAGCGAAAAGTTACCGCTAAGCTACCTCAAAATCTTTTTTTATCATTTTCTAGGCTCCAAGGCTTTCGCGGGTCGTAACCCCCGCCTCAATGGGCTGTTGCCATATAAAATGATAAAAAAGATTTTGACGCATAGCTAATGTGTGCTTAAGGTTAAGTCGTTAACAGCTTTCCAATAAAATTTAATTTTAAGTAAGGAGCGACTGTAGAGTAAGCGAGTTAGAATTTCTTAAACTTATTTTTGGAAAGAGTTCACGCTTGCCGTGGAAGGGGGCCAAAAATAAGTTTTAGAAATTATGCGAAGTTTAGCTCGACCCGAGCGACGCACGCAAAAATTCAATTTTCATTGGAAAGCGTAAGAGCACATTTATCCTTAGAGAGCAAAAGAAAGAGAGGAAAAAGAGATATGGAAAAAAAGGCTAAAACAAGAAAAGGCGAGCAAGGTATAACCCTTATATCGCTTATCATTATGGTAATAATTTTGATAATTCTTGCAATGGTAGCCATCCGAGGCATAGTAGGGGATGAAGCGATAATTGGACAAACGATAACGGCAGCGGATGAGTATAAGATACAAGAATATAAAGAAAGGGTTACCGAGCTAAGAGAAGGAGTAATCTTAGAGAACGCAATAATGCGGAAAGAATACAACTTTGCAAAAGTTAGCAGAGGAAATGAACAAGGAGACAACGTGGGTAAAACAGGCTTCTGCAAATGTAAATAGAGAGGATACAAATGACGATATAATAGTTACGACAGTGGAAGGATACATATATCAAATCTATTATGACGAAGTAACAGAGCAAAAGTTCATAGAGTATGTAGGAAAAGAGAATAAAGGAACTTTGCCAAATCTAGTAACGAAATACAACAAAGAGAATGCAACATTAAGTGCAGAAGTAAAGAATACATCAGAGGTAGATGTTGAGAAAATAGAGTTAATTTATAGAGGCGAAGTGTTAGAGACAAAGAACAGCAATACAGTAACATTTTCTAATCTACAATACACAGGCTGGTATATGGTAAGAGTAACAGCTAAATCAGGTCAAATGAGATATGCTTGGATAAGGGGATCAAGTACAGTTATTGCACCAAATATAGAGATAATATCAGATGGAGTAGCTGTAAATGACTGGTATGGAGCAGACCAAGTTCCATTAAAAGTAAGAATAAGTACAGACAATCCAACAGCAAAAGCAATACATTATACACTAGGTGGAGTAGTATCAGGAGATAAAACAGAAGAAGGAACATCTGTAGAATTAGAGGCAGAGTTTAAAGATGCACAAGGAAGAAGTAAATCAGGAACAATAACAATAACAGCGTATGTATTAGATGGATTAGACGAAAATGCAAATCAATCAGAGACTGCAACAAGAGATATAAATTACGATAATATTAAACCAACACTAGCAAAGAAGATTACACCAGAAAAGCAAGATGGAAAGAATTGGTATAATTCGCAAGATGTAAAAATATCATTAGCAGATTCAACAGATGGCAATTCAGGAGTTGCAAAGTATAAATATAGATATACAGCAAAGGACGAAGAATATGATAAAGATGTAGAATTAAATACATATAAAGAAGTAACAGACTATGTAAAGACACCAATAACAATAGAAAAAGACGGAATAAGGACAATAGAGATAGTTGTAGAAGATAGAGCAGGAAACGTATCAGACCCACAAAAGGTAGAAATATATAAAGATAGTACGGCTCCAACGTTTATAAATGACGAAATAAGTATAACAGGTGTAACGACAAATAGTTTTACAATAAATACAGACGCAAAAGATAATTTATCAGGAAATCCAAAAAGAGACCCAAGCTACAAAATAATGTATAAATATACAGTAAAACCACAAAATGGAGATCCATTAACATTACAAAATAATGTGACAGAAAATAATACATATACAGTAACAGGGCTAACGCCAAATGTAATGTACATAATAACAATAGAAGCAACGGATATGGCAGAAAATAGGGCAACGTATACAGATAAACAGCAAAAAACTAAAGGTGAATTGCTAACACCAGACATACAATTTGAGCCAAGCGAGCCAACCAATAATGGCTGGTATCATGAAAATGTAAAAGCAATAATAACAGATAAAGCAGAAGAAGCAAGAACAGGATCAAAACACATCGTATATGAAATAACAGGACAACATGAGCAAATAGGAGAACCAAGAAAAGTAGAAGCAATGCTAGAAGAGGAAGGAAACATTGATGTAACAGCACATGTAGTTGATGACGAGGGAGGAAGCTCAGAAACAAATACAAAAAATGTAAAGATAGATAAAACAGATCCAAATGCGCCAACAGTTACAGCAAAGACAAATCCAGATGGAAAAAATAATTGGTATAAGAGTAATGTATCTGTAGAAATAACAGGAATATCTGACAAAGAAAAGACAGGAGTAAAGGAAATTTCAGGCGTAGATAAGGTAACATATAGCATAGATAGTGGAAACGAACAAACAATAACATTAGAAAGTACAAGCATAACAGAAAAAGAAATTGCAGATGCAATAACAGCAGATGGAGAGCACACAATTAAAGCATGGACTTATGATAAAGCAGGAAATAAATCAGATGTATCAGCAGAACTAAAAATAAATAAAGACGGAACAGCACCAAGCAAAGCAGAATTAACAGTTGGAGCAGCAGATTATCATAAAATCCCAGTAACAGCAAAAGGAGACGATGCAATATCAAAGGTTGCAAGTTATACGTTCTATTATAGTGCAACAAGTGCAGACAGTGGATGGAACGAAGGAGTAACAATAGATGCAAATTCTGAGAATCCAAATACATCAGCTTATACTTATGAAGGACTAGAAACAGGAAAGACATATTGGTTCAAAGTAGTTGTAACAGACAATGCAGGAAATACAACGGAAAGTGAACCAGTCAAAGGAAAAACAAAAGGAGACTTAAAAGCACCTACAATTAACTTAACAAGTACAAAAAACGAAGATAAAATGACAGCAAATGACGATACATCATGGAGAAAAGGAAATATAACAATAGAAATAACAGATTCAGCTGATAGTGCAAAAACATCAGCAACACAAGTAAAATATCAGATAACAAAAAAAGATGGAACAAATGTAAAAAGTGAAACAGTAAAATTACCACTAACATTAAAAGAAGAAATAACAACAGATGATGTAGAGTATACAATAACAGCATGGGCGGTAGGAAAAGAAACAGGAGATATATCAGAAAGTTCAAGCACAAGAACGGTAAAAAGAGATGTAACAGTGCCAAGTACTGCTAAATTGACAAAAGGAACGGAAACATATAACTCAATTCCAGTAACTGCTACAGGAGAAGATGCAACATCAGGAGTTGCAAAATACAAATTCTATATTAGTAGTACATCAAAAGATGCAGGATATGATAATGGAACAGAAAAAACAGCAAGTACAACAAGTCAAAATACGCAAGAACATACATATTCAGGCTTATTAACAGGAACAACATATTGGCTAAAAGTAGATGTAACAGATAATGCAGGAAATACAACGACTAGCACTCCAATAGAAGTAAAAACATTAGGAAAATTACAGGCACCAACAATAACTTTAACAAGTTCAGTTAATACGGATAATATGGCAGATACAAGTGACGATACATGGAGAAAAGGAAATATATCAATAAGCATAACAGATTCAGTTACAGCAGCAGAATCTTCAGCAACAGGAATAAGATATGAAATAACAACAAATAATGGAGATGCAGCCGTAAATAGTACAGGAAATATACCAGTAAAATTAACAGATCAAATAACAAAAGATGGAACATATACAATAAAAGCATGGGCAGTAGGAAGAACAGGAGAAGAAGCAGGACCAACAACAAGAACGGTAAAGAAAGATACAGTACCACCAGAAGCTCCAAGTTTACCAGCATCAAATGGAATAAATGGAAGTAAAAATGGAGAGTGGTACAATAGTAAATCAGTAACAGTGACATTACAAGCAGGAGCAGATCCAGCACCAAGTTCAGACATAAAGCAGATATTATATGGATTTACAAGTAGTAACATTACAACTCCATTAGCAGGAAAATCTGGAGTAGTAACAATAGACGAAAACAAAAATGGAGATATAACAATATATGCGAAGACAGAAGATAATGCAGGAAATATAACAACAGCAAGTCCATATTCAATAACGATAAAGAAAGACTGTGTAAATCCAACAAAAGCAACTCTAACTAAAAAAGGAGATGCAGGAACTGATACAATAACAGTAACAGCCCAAGGTGCAGATACACACTCAGGTGTTGCAAGTTATAGGTTCCAAAAAAGTACAACAAGCGCAACATCAGGATTTGAAGATGTAGAAACTGTAACAAACACAGCAAGTAGCATAGAGTATACTTATACAGGATTAACAGACGATACAACATATTACCTAAGAGTAGTAGTAAAAGATAAAGCAGGAAATGAAAAAATTGGAGACGCAATAGAAGTAAAAACAGAAAAAGCAGGACCTGATTTAAAAGTAGGAGACTATGTAGATTATCAAAGATGGATAAATGACTGGGATGAAACTAACCATACAGGAGGAAGAACATACAACGCAGATAGAACAGGACAAGACGAAAATACAGAAGAAGAAGGAGGAATCGACTATTACTCAGGAGTAAATGATAATACAAGCTCAAGTAAAGAAACAAACACAGCACATACAACAGAAGAATTACATTGGAGAATATATAGTGTAGATAAAGACACAAAAGAAATGCTAATAATATCAGATGTACCAACTAACTATACATTAACATTATATGGAGAAAATGGATATAACAATGCAGTCAAACTATTAAATGACTTATGTGCAGAGTGTTATAGTAGCTTAGAATTAGGAACAGAGGCAAGAAGTATAAAGAAAGAGGATATAGAGAACATAAGAAACGAAGATGGAACAAAGATATATGAGCCAACAAATTATAAAAAGGGCAGTTACAAAAATGGAGAGACATATGAGATAACAAGTGATAGTAGAAACATACCGAATATATATGAATATGAGAAGGGAGCAGTAGTAAATGGAGAGACAGGAAATAAATTAGGATTAAGTGAACAAGACAAGTGGTATAGCGGATACTCATCAAAATCTGATGTAACTAGCTTATCAGTAAAATATACACATTATTATTTTAGCTGGAGTAGTTTAACAATACCTAATCATTATAGAGAATTAATAGTACCAAGTTCAGGATATTACTGGGTGGCTTCGCGCGGCGTTGACTACAACAGTAGCTATGCGGATTTCTACGTGTTCCGTGTGCTTAGTGGCCGCGTGAGCGCGGACCATTTGTTCAGCTCGTACTATAACAGGAGCAGCGGCAATAATTCGGTGCGCCCCGTAGTTTCTATCAGCCTACAGACGACGTATGTTGGAGAGACGGGTACGGGTGCTAGGGAAACACCATACAGCCTCCGCCCAGTGGATTTAATTGGTAAATACATAAACTATGGCGACTTTGTTGAAGGAGTTGGTACTACATACTACAATGCCGATGCAACAGGCACAAGTGACAGCCCAGATTATGCGCAAGATGGCAAATACGGAATCAACCACTACTCAAGCGGAGACGGCGTAAGCGCATCATATAAAAACTCAGCTGCACCAACAACAGAAAACTTAAATTGGAGAATATTTAAGATAGCAGGAAACGAAATGACACTAATATCAGAAAATCCAACAACATATACATTGAGATTATATGGATATGAAGGCTATAACAATGGAGTAAAATTGCTAAATGACTTATGCAAAAAATGTTATAGCAGTAAAGAATTAGGAACAGAGGCAAGAAGTATAAAGATAGAGGATATAGAGGGGCTAAAGATATATGAGCCAACAAGTTATAAAACTGGTAGTTACAAAAATGGAGAGACATATCCGATAACAAGTTCAACTTATAGAAACATACCAAATATCTATTCAAATGAGAAGGGAGCAGTAGTAAATGGAGAGGCAGGAAATAAATTAGGATTAAGTGAACAAGAACAGTGGTATAGCGGATATACAGAAACAAGTAATGTAAATACATTATCAGTAAAATATACATATTATTATTATAGCTGGAGTAGTTTAACAATACCTAGTCGTTATAAAGAATTAATAGTACCAAGTTCAGGATATTACTGGGTGGCTTCGCGCTGCGTTAACTTCCGCGGTAGCAATGCGTATTTCAGCGTGTTCAGTGTGTATAGTGGCGGCGTGGGCGCGGGCAATTTGCTCAGCTCGTACACTTACAGGGGCTACGTCAATTATTCGGTGCGCCCCGTAGTTACAATCAATCTGGACAACATAGATTTAAAACTTCAAGAAGACGATGGAACAGTTTTAGGTAGTTCAGAAACGAGTCCTATAGCAATTAAGGCAAAATCATAAACATAGATAGAGACGATATCATTGGCAGAGTACATAAACATCTTTTAGAAGCTACGGCGCGGGAAGGAGGAAAGTCTTCCTGCGTAAGGCGTAGAAGACCAATCTATCGGTCATATCGGGCACATAACCGTATGATATAAAAAGTTACATTTATTTTTCCCCAAGGCAAGGGCAAAACCGCC
>CANRAW010000056.1 GCA_947628715.1 uncultured Clostridia bacterium | reverse complement strand
TTTACTTTTTCATTTATTGCTTGTAGTTCTTGCATATCTAAAGCTTCTCCATCACAATGTATTGCTATTCTTTTTGTATTATTGTTAAAAACTATTCTTATTGAACCGATAATCGTCATTATCATAAAATGTATATCTTATAGAAATTTTATTTTCTCTTTTTTCATATCCTAATTCTTCAAACATTTCATCTGCTTTACTCATTTTGTATAGATAACACCTCCAAAATTTCTAAAATATAATATTCTTTTCCTTGTTCTGCTCCCCATTCTTCTTTTCCATGTCCTAGTTTTAATTTACACTTACATTTTATTGATGGCGAATTATAGGAATAGCCATTTCTAAAAATAACAATAATTTGAAAACATATCCATTTTCCCTTTCCAAAATTACTAACTCTAGGCAAAAAATTCTTAAATCTACTTGTCCAATATGTCTTTATTTCTCTATACTCTTCTTTCTTTTCTCCAGACTTTATCATATCAAACCATTTCTTTTTTATTGGTAATACTAACATTTTATTTATCCTCCAATAATTCTTGTAAAACTTGTATTTTGGCTTGTTGTATAGCCCTACTTCTTTTATCTAATATAGGATTACTAGTTACAGCTAAATTCATAAGTGAATTTGTTTTTATTTTATCTTCGATTTTATTTGTAGGTATTGAATTTTCTAATGCTTTTAATACTGTTTCTATGGCTTGATTGAGTGTCTCTAAATCAGCAACTTGCTCCATAACATCTGTATCTCCATCATTTTTAGCTTTTTTTATAATGCTATTATTTACTTTTATAAACGTTCTTAAATATGACTTTGCTTCCTCTAATTTCATAAGCTATCACCCCTAAAACTCTAATATGAATTCATGTCATATATAGTTTTTCTATATTTCCTCTAGTTCTACTATTACTTTATTTTCTTCACCATACTCTTTTTTCACACTTAATTTTGAAATTTGACTATCGTCATAATACGCTATTTCATTTAAACTATCTAATATTATTTTTGCAATATTATCTGTATCTGGCTTATGTATATAATTTTTTTGCAAATTTAATTCTGCTCTTTTTTTTGAGCTATAAGACTTTGGTATTTCAAAAATTGCAATAATATTTGCACTTATTGGACCTTCAAGCTTCTTTATTTCCTTAAATTGATTAATAAACGTCCACTTTACAAATGCCTCATATTGTTTAGTTTTCGATGGTGTATATGTAGCATACTTTCCTAATCTTGGTCTACCTTTACCTACTGGTTTTCCTTGAATCGTAAATGAATATTTCATTTGTAACCTCCTACTTTTTTATTTTTCTTTTATGCCTAATATCTCCTTGCATCTTCTAATAGATTTCATTGCTGGATCTTTTACTAAATCACATTGTATTTGTCCTGTAAAAGTTGGATTTTCTAACTTTTGGCAACCTAAGCACCAGTTATTTTCTAATGCTTTTTTGCATATTCCATATAGTTTGCTATAAACTACTCTTTTTTCTTCCAATCTTTGCATGTTACAAGCATCCCTGTTTCTTTCTTATATTTTTTACAATAAAACGGAAATTTGTTTTCTCTCTTTATATTATTGTTGCAACTTTCGCAGTTTTGTGTTGCATGGTAATATATCATATTTAGAGTCCTCCTTTGCTTCATTTTCTAAGCTCTTCATGAGGTAATTTATTACATCTAATACAGTATAATTTTCTTGCTGCGCCAATGTTACATACTTAATCGTTCTCAAGTACACCTCTTGTAATTTTTGTCTAGTTAATTTACATAAAAAGCCTTTGTAGGGGCTATAATACAACTCTTTTATTGCCCAGTAATATATTTCATACTCTAACAGTCTATTATTGCTTTCAAGAATAGTTTGTACTTCTGGCGATACAAGTAAATCCATATTGGTCAGCCAGTATCTTATATTTTTTTTATCTTCTTCTCCGATATTTTCAAAATTTTTCACATTCCCTTTATTAATATAATTAAAAAATATATTTAGTTTTATTATATTGTGTTCGTTTGCCCTTTCGTCCGCTTGTTCTTCCGCTTGTTCACGTGCCATATCGTTTGTCTGTTCGAGTGCCTGTTCGTTATATAATTTAACTATTGAATATTTTGAAATATCGTTTTGATTCTTTCCGCTTCCTATATGTTATATAATTATTGTTAATAAGCTCTGCTCTTGCTCTTTGAACTGCTGACAGAGATAAATTAAATTTACTCATTAGAACACTATTTGCTACCTTGAACTCACTAATCCATCTAACTCTGCTCGCAATATTTAATAAAAATCCATATATTGCTGCCGCATTGCTTGATACTGGCTTATAGTCTAATGTAGAATAGAATTCATTGAGTTGTTTTTCATAATCCATAGCTCTCCCTTTCTTTTGTTTTATTCACAAATTATTTCATTAATTTCACTCATAATAAGTAACAAAAATTTTTTACTTGTTAATACCTCATAGTTTACGTGAAAATATTTTTGTATACTTTTTTCTTTTCCATTAAAACTACTTCTTAATCCATTTACTAAACAGCATTTAGATTTTAAATTATATTTACTAGAAAAATGTTTAAAGATTTCCTGCATACAAATTTTGTAATTCTTATCTTCTAACTTTTTCTTAGCACAATATATAACAATGTCTATCCATCGTAGATAATCTATTGAATATACATTTATTCCAACTTCCTTTAAAATTTCAGCTGTTCTATTTTTAACTTTATCAAGTTTTATCTTGTTGTATTCTTCTTTTATAAACTCTTGTATATCTTCTCTCATTTTTCCTCCGTATGTATTGATTTGGGAATAATTTTGTGATAGAATAAAAAAGATTAATATTTACAATATTATTTATTAGAACTAGATTGTTGTTCATGGTAGTCTAGTTCTATTATTTTATTTATATATATTTGCTTTATTTCATTTAACAAAGCATACATTAGGTCCAGTTCATTTTTTTCTGCTTTTTCAGCATCTACTTGCAACCTTTCCACTCTTTCTCTTAAATCTAGAATATGATCTAATATTTTTCTATTCATTTTTTTGTAATCGTTTTTTAGAGCTATATATTCTTCATGTTCAAGCCTTAAATCTGCATTAACTTCTTTCAAAAGCATATTTTCATGTTGTAGCCTTCTAATGTTGATTACATTTTCCATTTCTTTATTAGACTTAATAATTCTATAAATTTTCTTTAATAGTCCCATACTTTTACTTTCCTTTCTTTAGATTTCATATACTTTATATACATTGTCTGTATTTTCACGCCTATTAATTTCTTTCTTTAAAACATCAATTAATTCGTCTTGTTTTTTTATAACTAAGTTTTTTGTTTCAAGTTTTGCTTCTAATACTGCAATTTCCTTTTGATGTGTTAAATCTTTTTTAGATGTTTTTAATAATTCCAAAGACTTTAACATATTTTCCCCTCCGCTTCTTTTTTGTAACCTATTGTAAAAAACTTTTCTTTTAATGCTTTTACAAATTTTAATTTTTTTATCTTGACCACCTATTTATAATATAAAATATTGATAAATTGTCCTTCATATAAGCATGAATCAGTCATATTGTTTATTTCTTTTACTTCATATATGTAATCTCTAATATCTTGATTATCTTTTTTATATTCCTTAGCTATGTTCCATAATGTATCGCCTTTACAAACTGTATATTTAATTTGCGTAGCTTCTATATCTTTTTTATTGCTAACACATATCTTAAATAACCAAAAACTAATTATTAATACTAAAAGAATAATTATTAATAATGATTGAATAAATTTTCTTTTATTTACAATTTTCAAATTCCTCATCTCCCATCTTTGTATTTAATTTTTTTAATTCGAAGTAGATCATACTTAAAAGAGCATCCTTACTATTATTTGTTATTCTAAAGCCTTGTATATATAGTCTCGCCGCTTCTTTATCTGCTTTTCCTTGATTTCCTATATCATTTTTTGCTATTTTAGGAAAATCTGGTTTATCAAATATGTTTCTAGCACTTTGCAAGCCTATTCCTAATATTTTTGATAAATCCTCAGGCATTATAGTATCTGGAGCATCTTCCCACTTCATTGTTGGAGTTGTTTCTACTCTCATATATAACCACCTTCTTTTTTAGTGTTCTGCCGCATTTTCTTCTTTTCTTGAATTTAATTCAAGTTTTTCTTTAAAAAAATATTTTGGTATATCTTCTTTTACTATTTCTAGTTCTTTGCAAATTTTTTGTATTTCTATAGATGTAAAATCAGTTTTTTGGTTAAGTTTACTACTTAGAGATGCTGGTGTCATATTAATCTTTAATGCAAATTTTGTTTCAGAACCGTTTTTTTCTCTTATTCTTCCTCTTAATTTATCATAATTAAACATTTTATTCCCTCCTTTCTTACTTGAATTTAATTCAAGTTTTCTATATATTATATTAATGAATTTCATTTGTCAATACTTTTTTTGAATTTTTTTCAAGTTTTTTTTATAATTTTTATAAAAAACTTGATTTTTATTTAATTTTTCTTTATAATGTAGTTGTTAGAGATTTTTTAGGAGGTTTTATATGGATAATATGATAGAAAGTTTTTCAGTACGATTAGATAAAGCTATGAAACTTAAAAATATAAAATCTGTAGAATTACATGAGAAAACTGGAATAAGTGAAAGTCTAATAAGCAAATACTTATCTGGCAATGCCCTTGCTAGACAGAAAAAGCTATTTTTAATGTCTAAAGCTTTAGATGTAAATCCTGCTTGGTTAATGGGATATGATGTACCAATGACTGATTTAAAAGCTATTAAAATACCTATTTTAAATAATGTATCTCCGTCTATAGATTTATTTTCTAATGAAAATATTAAAGATTATACTACTTTTAAAATTAAAACATATTGGGATAGTAATGTAAAAAATTATTTTGCTATTGCATCTCCAGATAATGATATGTTACCACTTTTAGGAAAGGGAGATTTGGCCATAGTTCATATTCAAAGTAATATAGAAAACGGCAATACAGCATTAATATATTTGAAAGATGTAAATAAATATACAATTAAAAAAATAATAGAAACTAAAACAGGAATAGAATTACATTCTATGAATCCTACAAAAAAAGAAATACAAACTACTTATGAAAATGTAATAATTATAGGAAGAGTTATAAAAGCAGATGTAGAAAGTGCTTTTGCATAAAGAAAGGAGGTGTCATTATTTTATGGGATTATTTAAAAGTCAAGAAGAAAAACAAAAAATACTAGAAGAAAAAACAAGAAAAGTATTAGAAAAATATAACTTAACAGGTATATCTACAGAATATACTGATGCTATTAAGAACATTAATTCAGAGTTAGCTGGATCTGGTTTAAGTGAATTTGGAAATCTATTAGCTCCAGATCAAAATACATCATTAAGAGTTCAAACTCAATTTCTTAATGCTATTGTTCAACAAAACTGGATAATCATTAGACAACTAGATCAGTTAAATAAAAAATTAGAAAAATAAAAAGTGGATAAGTGCTATGTTTTGCGGCAGAACACTTATCCAAAAAAGTTGTAATCACTTCGAAAAGTGAATACATTTGTATTATATATAAATGTCCTTCATTTTTCAAGTGTTTTACAAAAAATATTTGAAAAAATTGGAGGTATTTTATGAATAATAAAGGTACTCGTCGAACTAATGGAGAAGGCTCAATTTATAATACTATACAAAAGATCAAAAGACCAAAGAAATTGAATCATGAGTGTAATATTTGTAAAAATTGTACTGATAGAAGTTTATGTAATAATAGAACTGAAACAAACAAATGTCAAAAATGTATTGAATGTACTGAGTGTCTAAGCTCAAAAAATTATTGTGATAGATTCTATTGTTATTTTAGGTATCAAGCTCAAATTTCAATAGATAAAAAGCAAACTACTGTCGCTAATGAAAATAAAAGGAAATCTGCTGTAGATAAGAAATTAGAAACGGAAGCAAAAATACGAACAAAATCTTACGTAAAAAGAAACGAAATTACAATTATTGAAATATGTAAAAAGATAAATGAAAACAAATTTAAAGCAGGAAAAATTGGGAAAAATACAAAAAGCAAGGATAAATACCAGTATAAGCATATTGAAGAATGGGAAGATTTTAAAAAACCTGTTCAAAAAGTAACTTATCAAGATATAAATAATTTTCTTAATTCCATAAGGTATCTATCCCAAAGTGAAATTGGACACATAGTAAACAAACTTAAAGCAGGCTTTATGGAATGTGTATTAGATAAAATAATTGCTTATGCTGATAATCCTATGTTAAGAATTACTATACCTACTTCCCTACAAACTAAAAAGAAAGTAGAAGCATTTGAAGTAGAAGAACAGCGAAATTTGATGCGTTACATTCGTACACAGCCATTACTAAAAAGTGCTAAATGCAATTACGATGAAGAAACTTTAAGAAATCTTTTTATTTGTTTACTATTAACAGCCGCTAGAATCGGAGAATTAGGAGCAATTGATTATAACGAGCAAATTGATTTATCTCAAAATGAACTTATAATTAACAGAACATTATCGCAAGAAGATGGAAAAATCATAATGGGCGACAATACAAAAACTGGTAGAAAGAAAATACAACAAGGATTAACAGACGAAAGATATATACCCTTTGACTTATTTGATGAAGATTTAATGTTAAGAACTATTAAAAGTCAAATTAGAATCTCTAAATCTAATTTTAATAATAAAGAACACCTATTATTTTGCCAAAAAGACGGTAGTTATATAGATTATAGGTGCATAAATAATATTTTTAAAAGAATTTGCAGAGAAGCTGGAGTAAAACTTGAATTATCAAAAGGATGTCATGTTCACATGTGTAGGCATACTGGAGCAACTAGAATGATAGAAGCCGGCATGGATCTTTTAGTAATTGCTACTATATTAGGACATACTGACGATAGACAAATAAGAGAAACATACGGTCATATTTTGAATAGATATAAAAATAAACAATTAAAAAACTCTCGTACCTATTATAAAAAATGCAGATTATCTGCATAAAATTTACATTAAAATTACATTAAAATTATTGCATATTAGCCATAAAATATAGTAAAATATATATGTTGCGGGTTTTCATTACTGACTACTCGCTCCATTAAGTAAAATCGTCGCACTTTGGCGAAAGTGATTAAATCAACTGTAAAAGGTTGATTTTTTTGATGCCTTAATGTATAAATTTAATAAATATTCATAGAATATTAGTGTCAAATATAGTTTGACAAGTTAAATATTATATGTTAAA
>CANRAW010000055.1 GCA_947628715.1 uncultured Clostridia bacterium | reverse complement strand
ATTTTTTTAAATTTCATATTTTTAATATCATTCCTTTCTAAGGTACGAACCTATTAATAAATACTATGATTGATTATAGAAAAATATGAAAAAACAAGGAAAGTGTTTTTAACTCACTTTCCTTGCAACTACAACCATCCTTCCATTTTGTTGTGAATACTCACAAACAATTAGTGTTATTATTTGTTCTCCAAATTCTGGCACTACTCCTGTATCATATAATTCTATATTTTTACAATTGTTTATGTATTCGTCGTATTTTTCCTTCGTGCTTAAATCTTTGCAGTAATAATATCTAAATACATTAGTCTCATTTTTATAAAATACTCTTGATTTGAATACTGATACAATTTCATATAGCATACTCTCTGTATCTGTAATTATTTCAATATTTTTGTGTTCTTCATAATAGCTTTTGTCCTTATAATTTATTAAATTTTGAAACATTTCTTTATTTTTCATATTATGTCCATATATTATAATATTTGAGTTTACATTATTTATATCAGCATCTTTGTCTAAAAATATTGAACCTTGATTGCTAAATTCCTTCTTATAATTTTTATTCAAATAATAACTATTATCTTCTCCTTGCAATATTGGATAATTAATATTTGTATTATCAATTTTTATCCAACCTTTAACGTCTTGATTAATTGCCTTTAATTCTTTTACTTTTTCGATAATACTTTGATTTTTATTTTCTTCTTTAACATTTTCTTCATTTACTATTATGTCATTTTTTAATTCTTGATTATTACTTTTGTCTCTCATATTTATATATGTGTTAAAAATCAAATAAATAGATAAAGATATAAATATAATTATCAATATTACAAGCAAATATTTTCTTATTTTGCTTTTTTCACTATGCTTTTCATGAGCCTTTTCCATATTGTCATCCTTTCATGTAGTTACTAAAATTTCGTAATTTTTTTAGCAATATATTGTAGTATCTTTATTGCGTCTTGTGTATTTACTTTTCCATCTTTTGTCGTATCACCTGCGAGCATCTGTGTATCAGTTAGTTTTACTTTTTTAGAGATATACTGTAATATTTTAATTGCATCTTGTGTATTTATTCTGCCGTCTTCATTTACATCTCCTAAAGTATATTTTTTTCCTTCATCTTTTGGCTGTTCAGTTTCTTTTGGTGGTTCTTCTTCTTTTGGTAAAACATTAAATGTCGTGAAAATAACTCTTGACGAATAGTTATTACTTAATAAAGAATATCCTCTTAAATAATACGTTCCTGGCTCTGTTGGAGCAACAGATATTGATGTTGTTGCACTATCCTTTGTTTTTCCATAATAGAAGAAGTATGGTGCATTTGAGATGTTTGTCAATATCTTTGGCGAAATTCTTTCTCCTACTTTTACATCTTGTACAGAATAACTAAAATTACTTTTTATTCTATTAATTGTAAATGTTTTTTCTGCTGTTCCTGTATAATTTCCTATTCCTGTAACAATAACCTTTGCAGAAGAAGATGAACTACTTGCATCTATATTATTACTATATGATAAATTATAGTCTTTTCCACTTGTAAGTATTTTGCCACCATCAAATACTGTTACATTTGGTTTTTTCTCTGTTCCGTCATAATCATATATAACTCTATCTAATACTATCATGCCTGATAATATTTTGGTTTTGCTTTCATTTGGATCTAATATTTCATAAGTTTTTCCTTTAGTTTTTACATAATCTAAAGCCTTTGAATTATCATAAACATAATATGTGATATTTTTTTCATACCAATCAAAAGCGTCATCTGCAATTTCTGTGACTGAACTTGGGATAATTATTGCCTTACAATTTATGCAGTCTGAAAATGCTTGACTTTCAAGTTTAACTTTTGAACCATTTTCTATTTTTACAAATTTAACTACACTTTCGTCAAAAGCATCTTTTCCTATTGTTTTGACAGATTTTGGAATATTAATTGCATCAATGTCTGCATGGTCAAATGCGTGTGCTTTGATTTCTTCTACATTATTTCCTAGCTCTACACCTGTTATATCTTTACAATAATAAAAAGCATATTCTTCGATTGTTTTAACTTTTTCGTCTAAAGTTACTTTTCCTTTTTTTGAAGGCAAGCACATTATTACTCTTGTTTTATCTTTACTATACAATATTCCATCTTCGAAAGTTAAATATGGATTATTTGGATCTACGTTAAAATTCGTCAAATTATAACATTCTGAAAAAGACCTACCTGATATTTCTTTTACACTAGCTGGAATATTAATTGTTGTTAGGTCTTTGCACTCGCTGAAAGCATCTTCATAAATTTTAGTTACAGTGTCAGGTAAAGTAACTTTTCTTATTATTGCTCCGTGCACCGAACTGGATTAGCAAATGAATCAGGAGCAATTCCTTTTACTGTTTCTACAATATCTTCTCCTGCTATATTTTTTGTATGTGTCTTAGGTAAAACTACGTCTTCGTCAAATCCTTCATATTGAGATATTAATAAATCATTTGTTTGACCATCCCATGAAAAAATGCAACCACTTTCTACTTCTTCTATAGTATAATGTCTTGGTACTGGCTCGTTATAACCAGCTTCTACTTTGTATATTTTTCCATCTGCTAAAACAGCTACGTTTCTATGAGTTATGCCTGCAGAGCCTGGTTCATTTCCAGCGTATCTTATACGTGCTTTCATACCTAGCATTTCGCATAAATGAATTACACAATAAGAAGAGCCCCAGCAGTCACCACCTCCACATGCAATCATTCCTTGGTAACTAGGTGAACCACCATATCTATATTTTCCAACAAATTGGCAAATTTTCTCTAATTTTTCATATTGTGTCATACCTTCTTTTATATTTTCTTTTAAATATTCATTAATTATATTATCTACATAAATATCTATATAATCAATAACATGTACTTTTACATAGAAAACGTCATTTACAACTGTAATTTTAATGTCAAAATCTTTGGCATAATAATCTCCATCTGTATCTTTTTTTGTTTTAATTAAACCATCGTCGCTAACAGTTAATCCAATAAATGCGTCATCTAAAAGTTCATATTCTGGTAAAAAATTTGTACCTGTAACTTTTAATTGGAATTGAGTTGGTAAATTACTTGGCAAATAAATTCCATCATTATTATAATGCTCGTCTAATACGTAAAGCGTTACTTCTTTTGTATTAACGCTTACTGCTTCGACATTGTTAGATATAAATATTAAAGCAAAAGTTATAAGTATGAACAAAATAAATTTTGATAATGACTTAAATTTCATTTTCAATTCTCCTCATATAAAAATTAAAACTTCGTTATCTTTTTCGCAATATATTGTAATATTTTTATTGCATCTTGTGTATTAACTTTTCCATCTTTTGTTGTATCTCCTGCAAGCATTTGTGTATTAGTTAATGTTACTTTTTTAGAAATGTATTGTAATACTTTTATTGCATCTTGTGTATTTATTCTGCCGTCTTCATTTACATCTCCTAAAGTATAGCTTTTTTCTTTTCCAACTGCCAATTTATTTATTGTTATTTCATCATTTCTTCCTGTTGCTGTTGACCAATATATATTTCCATTTTTGTATGTATATTTACTTTGTCTATTTAATTCTACTCCATCTACTGTATAAGGTCCATCTATCAAATTAGCATTTTCGTCTATTATTTCGTAATAAACCTGTTTTATACCTGATTTTCTCGTATAATGTCCATACGAATCTTCACCTATTGGATTTTCCTCCCAAATTAAAGCAATTCTTTTATTTTCCATTGGAACTGCTTTAACTTCTAATATAGTGCTTTCTGCATTGTTATAATTTGTAAGCCATTTTACACCATAATCTTTTTCTGTTCCAGATAAATATAATCTTCCTTTCGTTGTATCACTTGGAGTAGTACCTGTTGTAGTTCTAACATCTGTTTTAAATAACTGCATTGTTTCTTGTGTATAATTTTCAAAATCCTTTTTATATTTTTGTGCAAAAATATTCCATGATTCATTTATTCCCAATCCATAATCTCTTGACAATGTTTTCTCTGATGCACCAATGTAAAGGTATCCATCTGATACTTCTAATAGACTTCCTATAACTGAATATACTTGGTTATACCCCCATGTACCCATGCCTCCTTCTCTAAAGTGAAAAGGAACACATTTCTTTACTGTAAACCTATCCATGTTATAATCTGTATCATAATATTTAGAAAGTTTTGTTAAAACTAATCCTCTTGGATTTGCATCAACTATTTCAGCTAAAGCAAATCCATCACTTGTTGGAATTATTCTTTGACCAAAAGAGTGTGAGCAATAGTTATATGTCATGGTTGCCTCTGCATAAGTCATATTTCTTTCTGAAGTATCGCTAGCATTACTTAGCCATTTTAAATTGTTTGCATCAACAAAATATAAAAGGCTTGTTTCGTGTCCACCTGAAATATGTCTTGCCATAAAAATCGCTAATATTCCATCTTTTATTGCAAGTGAACACTCTCCTGAATAAAATGGAATTGTAGTTGCATTATAAGTTGAATTTGGAATTGGATTTAATCCTAAACCGGTTATTTGTGCTTTTTTTACTTCATTTCCATTTTTATCATATTTAACAACAGCCAATACATTGTCATTAGTATTTCTAATTAATCTACCATATACAATGTACAAATATCCATTATCATAAATGGCATTTCCAAAATTATACGTAATGTCTTCCATGTGTACTTCTTTTGCTATTTCTTTATCATAAAACATTGGAATTACTTTCTCACTTATACTGTTCATATTACTATCATATTTGTTCCAATAAACATTTTTTTCAGTTGCATAAACTAAATTATAATTATTATTTTCGTCGAAAAAATCATACGTCTGTGAAGGCGTTGTAAAATAAATACTATTGCCATTATTTTGTCTTTCTGTATTAAATGGAACTTCCTTTGTCTTTTTTACATAGCTTTCTACAAGTGCGACTTTATTCGCAGATACTGCACTAACTTTTTTAGGGCTTATTATAATCGTTGTAAATAAAGTTATTAGCACAAATATCATAATAAATAGCTTCCTATATCTTATCATTTTTTACTCTACCCCCTTTTATTAAAAATAGGCAAAGCACAAGATTACAATCTTCTTGTGCTTTGTTCTCTAATTGCAATTAAAATAGTTATTAATTACTTTTTTTAGTTAATAGAATAGAAATTCCTGCAATAGATATAACCATTAATATCATAACAATTGGTGTTACATCAACTACACCTGTTTTTGGAACGTCTGAATCTAATCCACCATTGTTAGCTGATTCTTCTACAACTTCTATTTCATATTCGTCTTCAAATTTATCATTTACTTTAACTGTGATTGTTGCTTTTCCTGGTTTTAATGCTTTAACTATACCATTTTCGTCAACTGATAATACTTTTTCGTCACTTGACTTAAATGTTATATTAACTTTTTCTGTTACAGCATAAGGATTTGTTTCAACCATAACAGTAAGTTCATCGCCAACATTTAATTTATCAGTATAAGCATAAGCATTAATTCCTTCAATTAAAACTTCAGGTACTGTTATTTTTACAGATGAAGTTTTTCCATTTAATGTAACTGTTATTGTTGCTTCACCAGCACCTACAGCTGATACATCACCAAATTTTGTAACTCTTACAACATTTTCGTCACTAGATTCCCAAACAGCATCTTGAACTCCAACTGTTGCATTTTCTGGATTTAATAATACAGTTAATTTATCTGAGCTACCATAATTTAATACAAAATCTTCTTTGCTAATTTCTACACTATCTAATGGGATTTCTTTTACTGTAATTGTACATTTTGCACTAAATCCATTAGCTGATACAGTTATTTCTGCTGTTTCTCCATTTTTTCCAACAGCTGTAACTGTGCCATCTTGTGCAACAGTTGCAACTTTTTCATTGCTTGATGTCCATTTTACTTCTGGTACTGGATAAGGTTCTCCATCACATACAAAACTATAATTTAATTTTGTACTCTTTCCTTTTAACATTTCTATATTATCTTTTTCTAATTTTACGCCTTTAATTGGATTTGTTACACTTACTTCGCATGATGCAGATACATTTCCTACTTTAACTGATATAGTTGCTGTACCATTTCCAACAGCTTTTACAGTTCCATCTTGCTCAACAGTTGCAACTTTTGTATCGCTTGAGATCCATGTAATATTTGGCTTTGGATAAACGCTATCTAAATCAGGTGTTGTAGATGTTATAGATAGTTTTTCTGAAGCACCTTTTTGTAAATTAGCTTTAGTTTTGTTTAATGTAACTTTTTGAACTGGATTTGTTATGTTTACAGAGCCTGATGTAGTTTTTACTCCAGTGTCTTTTCTTTCTTCTGTTGAATAGTCTGGATTTGTCCAAGCTAATTCTTCAACTACAGCTTTTAATGCTTTATTTCCAACTACACCACTTTTTGTTTTAAATGTAATTGTTGCAATTTTTCCTGCTGGAATATTGATGTTTTCTGCTGATGCAAGTACAAATTGAACTTTTCCTTCTTGATTTGATGTATTAACATCTGGATTAACAACTGTTGCATTTAAACCAGTAAGTGAATTTCCTATTGCTATATTTGTTACCTCTAAACTTTGTTTATCAAACTCAACGTATGTATTTAATGAAGATGTTGTTAATGTTTGATCTAATTTTACATCAACATTGAAAGTTTCACCTGTTTTGCACTCAGCTGAACCTACAGAAATTGTTGGAACACTTGCTGCTTTACTTGTATTAAATGGTAAAACAAGTAACATTATTGCAAGTATTGTAATTATTGCTAATAATTTTTTTGTCTTTGTTTCCATTTTTATTCTCCCTTCTTTTTTTAAAAAATTATATATATTAAATTTTAGGTAATTAGATTTTTAATATTTTACCTAAAATATTAATATCTAAAAAGCACAAAAAGAGATAGACTTTCATTAAAAGTCTATCTCTTTTCTATATTTTGATGCAACACAAATAAGAGCTAAATATGCTCCTCTAGAAGTATACTCTCTCTCTCTCTCTCTCTCTCTCTCTCTACAGCCTCAAGGGTTTTAGCGTGTTGCATTTATAATTCACTCCCATCATAATTAAAATTAAATATACTTATTTACTAATATATCAATTTTACCATTTTTTCTAAATTTCGTCAATAATTTTTATATGAAATATCTATTAAAACTTTAAATCATACATCCTTTTTCTTATGATAATAAATGTAGCTAAAGCAACAACAACAGCACTTAAAATAACTATTAAGATAATTGCTGGAACTTT
>CANRAW010000054.1 GCA_947628715.1 uncultured Clostridia bacterium | reverse complement strand
CCAACTGAACGATTGTAATGCAAAGATATACCTTTCTCAGAGACCCAAAAAATAAATTATGTTAACAAATGTTAAAATTTTTAAGAGGTCTTAAAATAAAAAATCCGACCTAAACAGATCGGATCCTTTATAAAGATTTGTTTAAAACTTAAACCTTTTCTTAATTTTTTGCCACAATGTTAATTTGTTAACAGTCTATTTTTTAACGCAACAACATCTATTGTTTTGTTTTTCCCTAAATCGCAACCATTCAAAATACATTGCTGCCTTTTCCTAAAATAAACGATATTCCTGTTGAGCTTCATCACAATCCATTTCATCAGAACACTTTCTCATCTTCAAACATTTAGGATAAAGCTGGCATGTTTTACATATTTCCTACGCTGGTCTATAATCTCGCCAAGATTTTATAATGTCCCAATCTTTCTAATCTGGAGTATTGATGTTACTAAAGAAATCAGAATCAATATAATGTTCACAAAGTCCTACGTCGCCATCAGGTGAAATCATTACGCCTGTACCTGCGTCTACCATGCAATGAATAGCTTTTACATTATATTCTAATTTAGGAACATTTAAATGTGTGTCATACAACTGCTATTCCAATTCCTAAAGAATTTGAAATAGTTTTGCTCTATCTTCTGAAGTTCGAGAATAGCCATCTTGTTCGAAGATTGGAGCTAAATACATGAAAAAATTCTTTCTTTTGAAAGAGTCAAATTCCCGTGACATTTCAGAAATAAGCTATTTTAAATCTTCTACATTATAAAGGTCTACATTCATTCTAATAGACACAGATATTTTATTTTCTAAAAGTCTACGAATATTGTCTTTAACAACCTAAAACGGATTTACATCTTTATAAATATAATTCTTTACTTTATTGTATTTCTTTTCAGTCCCGTCCAAAGTTATTTGTATGCTTGTAAGATGCCAATCTTCTACGGCTTTCTTTACGAGATCATCATCAAATAAATATCCATTAGAAATCATGGTAGAATTGAAATTAACCTTTTCTTCTTTTAGTTTGTTAGAAATAATATCAATAGTTCTAGTATTAAAAAGAGGTTCTCCACCAAACCAAGAAAGTTTTATTGATTTCTTTTTATTAGCTCTATCTAAAATATATTGAGCTACTTTCTCTGCGGTTTCATCCGTCATATCATGCTTATTTGGTCGTAATCTTTCATAACAATAAAAACATCTTGCATTACATTTTGAAGTTGATAATATTGTAAACTAATTAATAGAATCCAAATAAGAATCAGTAATTGGGTTTCTTTGTTTCTATCTATAATCTTCAACAGCTGCAATTTCATCAAAATCTTCTGTTACTAAGAAATAGTTTCTATATAAGAAGTTAACATAATCTATTTCTTCGTCTGTATATATATTTTCAAATTCTTCTGGTCTTATTCTAATTAATGATTTGATTAGTTCATTAAAAATTAGCTTATCACCGTTTTCTAATTCCGAAAATACGCAAAATTTATTTAGTCTATACTTTCTTCCTTTAATCTTTTTCTAAATTGGAAGAATTCTAAGCATAGAAGGATTAGGCTATATTATTACGTCCATTTAAATAGTTTTTTAAATAAATTAGATTTCTCTTCAATCTATTCTACTTTAATAGGTTCAGAAGCCTTGACTTCTGTCCTCGATAACTGTTGTTTATACCAGTTTATAAGTCCTAATTTATCTTTTCTAAGATACCATTCTTGGTAATACTCATCACATTTACGCATTTCAACACACTTAGAAGGACGTATACAGTTGGGGTATCTTGGACAAGATGAACACAAGTTTATCGGTTTTTCACGAACTTTCCAACCTTTTAGAATATCCATATTCTTTTCTTTAGAATCAATATGTCCCCAGAAATCGGAATTAACGTAATGTTCACAGGTTCCTAAATTACCACTTGGATTAATTGAAATGGAACCACCTGAATCTGCCATACATTGATTAGCTGGAATATTGTTTGTAGGCATAGGACCAACAGAATATCCATTTAAAACTAATAACTGTTCTAATTCTGCTACGCCTTGAAACACTTTTCTTCTTTCTTCAGGAGTTCTTTGGTAATTTTCATCTTCAAAAATAGGATATATGTAAGGATATAATTTGTTATGATTACCGAATCTTGCTTTAATTTCTATTATTAAATTCTTTAAATCTTCTAAATTGTATGTGTCACAGTTCATTCTAATAGAAACTGCTACATTACTATTTAAAAGCATTGCAATGTTATTTAAAACTTTTTTATATGGACTTATTTTATTTTTATAAATATAATTCTTGGTTTTATTATACACTTTCTCTGTGCCATCTATTGTAATTTGTACATGTGTAGTATTCCAAGAATTTACCGCTTTTGTTACTATATCAAACAAATAGCCATTTGATGTAAAAGAAGAATAAAATTTAAATCCAGCATCGCGTAAACCATTACAAATAATATCTATCACTTTCATATTAAACAATGGTTCACCACCAAACCATTTTAAAGAAAGTGGTCTGGATTTAACAGCATGCTCTTTTATATATTCTACAACTTTCTTAGCCGTTGCTTCTGTCATGTGTTCTTTCTTTTCATGTAATTCATAACAGTAAAAACATCTGGCATTGCATTTAGTAGTTGTTAGAATATTAAAAGAATTAGCTTTTTCTAAATATAAATCATCTATATCTTTAACAAAATGACTTCTAACTTCATCAGTTATTTCCATTTCATTAAAATCTTCTGGTACTATAAAATAGTTTCTGTAAAGAAATTCGAATCTATCTTTATTAAATATATCAGCAAACTCTTCATTAGTCATAAATATGATAGCTCTAGTAAGTTGATTAAAAATTAATTTTCCATTATCTATGTCAACTATCATATTAAATTTCATAAGCCTATAATTTACATTGTTAAATATTAGCTGCGGTTTTAACACAGCTAATATCTAACTATTTGAATTCATTAATATTTTCATTAATTTACTGCTTGATAATTATTACAAGAACACGAATGATCTGTAGTACATTCATAAGGACATCTTAATTCTGTTGTACAATTAGTAGTTACTTGTTTTGTTTCACACGTACATGTCATTTGAGCATCTTTATCACATTTACAAATATCATCACATGTGCATATTATATTTTGATTGCAAACACATTTTTCATTACAAGTACATGTTTCCTCATATTGACATCTACAAACGCCATTACAAGAACATAAAGAATTGTCATATTGACAGTTACATACCGTATCACATAAACATTCTGTACCATCACCATGACAATTACAAATATGTTCACAGACGCATGTCATATTTCCGTCACAATAACAAACATTTTCACATGTGCAATAATAATCATCATTACATGAACATGTTGTTTTATCTGTTGGACATGTTAATACCTGCTAGCAAGAACAAGAAACGTTTGATTGACATTTGCAAACATCGTCGCAGGTACATGTTTTATTACTATTACATGTACAATCTGTATTACATGAGCATGTTGTATCATTATTACAATTACAAACAGTTTCACATTCACATGGATACATTTTTGAATTACAACTACAATAATGTTCACATGTACAAGAATAACCAACAGCTTTACAGACAGATTCACAATGACAACTATCGTAAGCTGGACACGCTACTATTTCACATTCACATAACCAACCATTTTGAACTGAATTACAATTACAATAAGAACATCCTGCACCGTCTACGGCGCACCCGTTATAATTGTGACAACCACAATGACTGTTTGGGCTATATTGTGTTAAACAACTGGTTCCTCCATTTCGATGTTGCGTACAGGTATCTTCATAGCAAGAACAATAATCGGTATTGCAAGAACAATGATACTAACACGTACATGTTTCTTCCCAGTCGCAATTGCAAGTTTCTTTATTACAAAGACAGCAATCACCAGTACATTTAACTGTTTCCTTATTACAGCTACAAACATCATCATTACAGCTACAAGTCTAAGTATTACAATCACAAATTTCACTCTAACCTGAACAACTTTGTGTATTACAAGAGCATTTATTTGTTTCGCAAGAACATTCTTTTTTTGTATTGCATGGACAATGTTGCTAAGAATAGCAAGAGCATTCTGTATCTCTAGAACATATCTAGCCATCTGAACTACAAGTGTTATTATTACATGTACAATCAAATCCTTCTGAACATTTATAACTCTAACAAGAACATGTCATAGTATATCTAGAACAGCTTTCACTTGTACATCCTGAAGAATATCCAGAACATCCTTCATAATCCGAAGCACAATAAGGCTAATCTAAATCACAAATGTTTCTATTATTATTGCACTAACAAACGTAATCACAAGTACAAGAAGTAACAGTATCACAAGTACATTCATTTGTATAATCGCTAGGACAATCAACATTAATATCACAAGAACACCAAGAAACACATTCACAAGAACAAATATGCTGTTCTTGTACAATAGTAAGAGTATCTTCTCCACCATTGTTTCCTCTAAACTTTACTTGTGCCTAATGCTAAGTACTTGTATTAGCTTTCCATGTTACTTTGACATTAGCATTATCTCCTCCACTTGAAGGAGAAACAGTGTACCATGTTCCTGATGTGTTATCGGCAGTCCAAGTAGTAGAAGTACCACTAAGAGAAACAGTTATATCGCCTGTAACATTATCATCATTAACTACAATATAATTATTTGATAGTTTTAATTCACTTGGCCCTTTTTCCTAAATAACTTGTAAAGTATATAGCTTCTTTTTCTTCTTATCCTGCACAATAATTTGACCTGTTCTTACATCGCCATAATTTGGTTGAACTGTTACATTACAATTTGTCTTACCTTTTTTGCCATCATTTGGCGTAATAGAGACAATCCAATCTGACTTTGAATAGAATGACCAGTCACTGCAAGATTTTACTTCTACGGACTTTGTTACGTTTCCTAAGCCCTTTACAAAGTTTGTAAATGGTTCCATTCTAAAATAACCTTTATTTTGATTACCTGTCCCTGAACCATCATTTCTAAAAAAGAATTTTATGTAGTGATTACCTGCTGTAGCAACTGTATATGTATAAGTCTTAGTAGCTGTACCATCTACTTTAGCAGCTGCAACTGTAATACTATTACTATCTAAATTACCGCAACACATGTAATCTCCTGTTTGTGAAGATGCTCTAATCTCTACATTAATTTTCTAATTAGCGGTTGTTGTTTTAAAACTTATGGTAGCTTCTTTTGTATTATAAGCACCGCCACCGTTTAATGTATAAAAGTTTTTACTATCAAGAGTTGTTATGCTATTATATCCAACTACAATACCATATTGAGTTTCAGTTGTATTTATCTGTGTTCCATATTCAAAACGAAGTGGATTTGGATTAAAAGTTAATCCAGAGTTCTAAAAAAAGGTTCTAACTCTTAACATATCATAGTCCAAATTTCATAAAAACTCGAAAAATCTTCATAATCTAAATGTGTATATCCTTTTTGCCCAAAATATGTTCCCCATGAATTTCTTATGATAAAACCATCTTTATCATAGCCAACAATCGCAATAGCGTGTCCACCTTGTAAAGAATCAGTTTTTTCCCAGAATCTCATTCCGTTATTATAAACTGGCAAACCTCCAATACAAGGCCCATTCATTATAATTGCAGTCTAAAGAACTGGAATACTACCAATCATGGCGTATTGCTTAATTTTGAAATTTCCTTGAGATGTGCTAACACCATCATGCCTTATAAAGTGTAAAGCATCTTTAAAAGACATTCCATCCTTTGTTCCTCCATTTGAAAAAATTTCTTTTAAATTTGTTTTTGCATCATCTCTAAATTTCCAATCAATAAACGCAGAAATAGAACAAGGAACACAAATTGGATCTGATTTCTAATCTATTACTTTGGGAAGATCGGGGACAAGCGTAAACTATTTCGGAATAGTTTGTAAAGTAGAAGAAAATTTCTACTCTGTCCCATCTAATTTAGATTTTACATATCCAAAATTCATTTGTTAATTCGTTTTTCAAAGTAATAACAGCTATCTGTTTTTAAAACTGTGTATATAATACTGTCTTTTATACACATGCTTTTATTAATTACCTACTTAGTTTCATAATCTTTTATTAGGATAGTAATCCATGAAGAAAGTGTATCTGTTTTACAAATAGAATCAAATTGTACTTGATTAATTTGTAATTCTATTGATTGTGTTCTATTACCAATATATTTCGGACTAGAACACGAAATCAATAACAACAACAAAGATAATAATTTTTTCATAGATTAACTACCAATTCCGCGAACATAAATATCATTACCTAAAATCATGCAATTAGCTTCACCATATCTCTACGCTTCTATTTCTAACTAAGAATCTCCGCCTAATTTATAACTTCCAGATAACGTAGCTATTATTGTATTAGATCCAGTATTATAAATCAAGATATGTATTTCATGATTAAAAGTTTTATCTGGAGTAGCAAATGTTAACGTTTGAGAAGTATTAATATTAGCTACGACAACATCATAATTTGTAGGAACGTTTGTTAAAGACGTAACGGTTGTATAAGATAATCCAACTGAACCATCTGCTTTTAAAAATTGAGCTGCTGTACCGTTAGGAACTTTAAAGGAGTTTCCAGTAACACTACCCTTAAAGGTCATGTCTGAATCTGTTATGTAAAGACCTTTATTATTAGGTGCCCAACTACTTCCGTGCCAGATATGGAATCTTGATTGGTCTGCAACATCAATACCAGCTACCCATTGCTTACCGGTAGTATTTGCGCCAGTTGTAGCATTTGTTGCCCCGTAAAGAACGTAAGCGTAACCTGTCTATGCTGATACTATTCTAATACCATCATCCCAAAGATTTCCTACACCAGGATTTACGAGTAATGGACCATTAAATGTACCACTATTATTCACCGTCAACGCATCTTTAATGTGTGCATTCCCATAAACATGTAACTTAGCATCAGGAGCAGTTGTGCCTATACCTACGTTGCCATTAGCAAGGAATGTAACTCTATTAATAGTCTCACTGTCACTTCCGCTTAAAAAACTTAACGCCGAATCAGTACCACTTTGCCCTCCATGAGCTATATCCCATAGATTATTACTTCCGCCATAGAATCGTATAAATCTAAAACCGTTTGTTTTTGTTAAAGCAAGTGAGGATGTAGCACCCGTAGGATTAATATTTAGTGTTCCCGTCATCGTATCCCCAGTCTTCTTTACATACTTATCATCTGCTTCAGTTTTAGAATAATATTTGTTATCCGCTTCTGT
>CANRAW010000053.1 GCA_947628715.1 uncultured Clostridia bacterium | reverse complement strand
ATCAAAAAATTCTCAATGAAATAATGGTCAAGATAAAGGTGAGAGAACATCCCAAGAAGCACAGGCTTATTCGGGTAGAAAAGGTCTTTTTTTGCTTTATCCAAATCTGGAACAAAAAAACCATTGAATGAAGCCGACGTACGATAGTGCGATAGCTCCTTATCAATAGCTAAGTCCGGGATTAGGTTTCCAGACAAAAAATCGCTTTCATCAAGAGAGTAGGCTTTTAATTGCCGATACAGTTCTTCGGCAAAAAAAATATGGCACAAAATGCCTGGCATTTTTCCATTCCCCCTTGTATGACTTGAGGTTTAACTTTATGATGTCTTAAAAAAGAAAACATCATAATGCCGTTAATATTTATATTATAGCATTTTTATCAAGTTATGTCAATCAACATAAGCCTTAGAATATAACAGTCAGAACTTGAAAATTATGTCAATATGGTGTATAATAATTTGTGATATGGCAAATTAGCTATGTCATAACCGAAACACACTAAAATAGTGATGAGGAAGTATAAAACTTTTTCTAACTTTTTGGTTTTACATAAAAATAATGCTACAATAAAAGAAGGAGAAAGGAAAATGTTATTTTTGTTTTTAATAATTGGACTAACAGGAAGCATTGTATCTGCATTATATCTAGCAATAATTAAAATGCTGGGTAAGAAGAATGACAATGTATTAGTAATCGTATCGTTATTTGCGACAATATTCTTTATAGGACTAATTGGACTCTGTATTGTATTTCAGAACCCATTTGAAATCGTAGAAGAAACAGAAGAACAATATGAGATTATTAGATATTCTGAGAGTAAAGAGCCAGAAGATGGGTATATGTCATATTTTGTATATGAATGTAATAGTTCATATATATGCATAACCAGCAATGGTACAAAAATGTACATTCCTTTAGACGCAATTGTATATGAAGAAAAAAAATGTGAAAAACCGATGATTGTAAAAACGACGGTTATTAAAGAACTAAAAATGGAAAAAAATTGGAGAATGATACTGACATTTGATTTATTCAAAGAAACGAGAATAAATTATGAAATAATTATACCAGAGGGAGGAATTATTAAAAAACAAATTAAACCAAAAGGAGAGTGACGTTGCACTCTCCTTTTGGTTTTCAAAAAAATTTTTTAAAAAATTTTATGAATAATTTTTTAAAAAAAGAAATATAATAAAATATATCAAAGAAATTTGAAAGGAAGATAAGTAAAATGAAAGTAATAGATACAATTGCGTTAGTTTTAATTATAATAGGAGCTATTAATTGGGGACTAATAGGTTTATTTAGTTTCAATTTAGTAGATACAATTTTTGGAACAATGTCTTTATTAAGCAGAATAATATATACATTAGTTGGTATTTCAGGATTATGGGGAATAAAGATATTATTTACAAATAATGACTAAAAAATGTTAGTAGCCTTTGAAATCTTTTTCAAAGGCTACTAATACATTATAATATTAATTTTTTGTTTTTTGCATTGATTCAATTTCGTCAGCTTGCTCTCTAGTTAATTTATCAAACTCAACCATTGCATTTAACACCTGAGATTGCCTTTCCTCAGCAAGTTTTAAATTTTTTGAAGGGTCATAAACAGAAGGAGCATTTGGAACACCTGCAAGGAGAGTTGCTTCATAAAGTGTTAGCTCAGAAGGCTTTTTGTTATAATATCCGCATACTTGCATCATATATATTATAATATCCTGAGCCAAAATACATATTATTTATGTATAATTCAAAAATTTCTTCTTTTTTATAATTTTTTTCTAAGTCATGTACAACAAATAATTCTGCAATTTTCCTATATATTGTTTTTTCCTGTGTAAAGCACAAATTCTTTGCAACTTGTTGGGTTATAGAACTTCCGCCTTCTTTTAATTCCATAGATAAAACATTATTTTTTACAGCTCTTAAAGTTGCAATGAAATCTATACCAGAGTGAGAAAAAAATCTATGATCTTCTATAGCGATTACTGCGTCAGAATAAAATTTCGGTACTTCATCAAATTTTGTAAAATTTTCATCTTGCCTCAAAGTTTCAATCCTATCGGCTAAACTTTTTTCAGTAATTGATTCTTTATATAGTATATATCCATTAAATATGAGATATAATAAAGCAATAATAATAACTATTATAATAAATAAAATAACTTTTTTGAAAATTTTCATAAAAATTGTTCCTTTCTACTTACTTTTAATAAAATTATAACTTATTTTTTGAAAAAATAAAAGATATATTAAATATTTTTTGTAAAAAATAGAAGGAAAAAGAAAATTTTTGGCGAATAATAAACTTGTACATAAAAAAGATGTACAAAAAAATTTATAACATTATATAAGGCGGTGAACAAACATGCAAATAACAGACGTAAGACTAAGAAAAGTTAATTCAGAGAACAGAATGAAAGCTGTTGCTTCTGTAACTTTTGATAATGAATTCGTAATACACGACATTAAAGTTATCGAAAGCCAAAATGGATTATTTATAGCTATGCCTAGTAGAAAAACTCCTAATGGAGAATTTAAGGATATAGCTCATCCAATCAACGCTGATACAAGAGAGAAGATTCAAACTGCTATATTAGAAGCTTATGAGTCTCCAGAAGCAGAAGAATCTGCAGAATAATAAAATATTGTATAAGTTATAATCGATCGAAAGCTCGCTACACTAAATATGTGTAGCGAGTTTTTTGAATATAAAAACAAAAAAATTATTCCAATATTACAATTATTTTACAAAAAACTCTTGACTTACGGCTGTAAGCGATGTATAATATTCAAGTACGAAAATTTGCGTTGAAGCAAAATGTGGCTACATCCTTACTAACCGTAGGGAATGGAGGGAACTTTTGCAGAGCATGTCGTGGCTAAGACCAAGGCGATAAGTTTTTATATAATAAACGCTTATCCCAAGAAAACAATAGAATACTTGGGATTATATAATGAGACACTTAGAAACACCAGGACGCGTTATATAACTTGCCAAGGTAAACAGTATTATTTTAAAAGGAGGGAATTTATACTATGGCAGTAAAAAGCAATGTAACAGGTAGTGAAAAAATTAGAATAAGATTAAAGGCTTATGATCATGTTGTTTTAGAACAGTCTGCTGAGAAGATAGTAGATACTGCTAAAAGAACAGGAGCAAAGGTATCAGGTCCTATTCCATTACCAACACAAAAAGAGGTTGTAACAATTTTACGTTGTCCTCACAAAGACAAAGATTCAAGAGAGCAATTCGAAATGAGAACACATAAAAGAGTTATCGATATTTTTTACCCAACACAAAAAACAGTTGATAGCTTAATGAAATTAGAGTTACCAGCAGGTGTTGATATAGAAATGAAATTATAATTTAAAGATTTAACATTAGAAATTAGAATAACTAAAATCTAATAAATAAGACAATTGAAGGAAGGAGAAAGATTAATCATGCAAAAGGCAATTATAGGAAAAAAAGTAGGAATGACACAAATATTTGATGACAGAGGATTAGTTATTCCTGTAACAGTTATAGAAGCTGGACCATGTATTGTTACTCAAGTAAAAACTGTAGAAACAGATGGATACAATAGTATACAATTAGGATTCGGTGATGTAAAAGAAAACAAGGTTAATAAACCATTAAAGGGACATTTTGCAAAATCAAAACTTGAATGTAAAAAACATCTAAGAGAATTTAGAGTTAATGCAACAGAAGACGTAAAAGTAGGAGACGAAGTAAAAGCAGATGTTTTTGAACAAGGCGATAAAATAGATGTTCAAGGAACTACAAAAGGAAAGGGATTCCAAGGTGTTATTAAACGTCATGGACAAAGTAGAGGACCAATGGGACATGGATCAATGTATCACAGAAGACCAGGTTCAATGGGTTCTACATCAACTCCAGGAAGAGTTTATAAAGGTAAAAAACTTCCAGGACATACAGGATGTGAAACAGTTACAATTCAAAATCTAGATGTAGTTAAAGTTGATTTAGATAAAAATGTATTATTAGTAAAAGGTAGTGTACCAGGAGCTAAAGGTGCAATACTTAAAATAAAGAAATCAGTAAAATCAGCTTAAGCAAGAAAGGAAGGAGGAAAATTAGATGCCAAAAGTAGATGTTTATGATATAAAAGGAAAGAAAGTTGATACTATAGACTTAAAAGAAGAAGTATTTGGAATTATTCCAAATGAAGAAACTGTTCATACTGTTCTTGTAAATTATTTAGCAAATCAAAGACAAGGAACACAAAGCACAAAAACAAGATCAGAAGTATCTGGTGGTGGTAAGAAACCATGGAGACAAAAAGGAACAGGTAGAGCAAGACAAGGAAGTACACGTGCTCCACAATGGATTAAAGGTGGTATTGCACTTGGACCAAGACCTCGTTCTTACACATATAAAATAAATAAGAAGGAAAAGAGATTAGCAATCAAATCAATGTTAAGCTCAAAAGTTGCTGAAAGCGAATTAGTTGTTGTTGATAAATTAGACCTTAAGGAAATCAAAACAAAGAATATGGTTAATGTATTAAACAACTTAAAAGTTGAAGGAAAAGCATTAATACTTTTACCAGAAAAAAATGAAAATGTTCAAAAATCAGCAAGAAACATTGAAGGAATCAAAACAAGTTTAGTAAATACAATAAATGTTTACGATTTATTAAAATATACAAAACTTGTAGTTACAGTTGATACAGTAAAGAAACTAGAGGAGGTGTACGCATAATGAAAGCAGAAGAAATTATAGTTGCACCAGTAGTTACAGAAAAAAGTAGCAGTGAAATACAAAACGGAAAATACACCTTTGAAGTTAATAAAAAAGCTACAAAAATCCAAATAGCAAATGCGGTTGAAAAAATATTTGGAGTTAAAGTATTAAGTGTAAATACAGTATCTGTAAAAGGAAAAGAAAAAAGAATGGGAGCTCATGTAGGAATGAGACCAGACTGGAAAAAAGCAATAGTAACAATAGATACAAATCCACAAGAAGTAAAATACTTGAGCAAAGGTGGAAAAGAAGTTAAAGTATCTAAGAAATATAAGGATTCAATTGACGAATTCATGGGAGCTTAATTTGAACAATAATCAGCATCTTGCGTCGTTAGACATCATTTAAAATCAAATCAACGTGCAAAAATGCCTCATTGATTTTAAAACACGTCTACCTAGCAATATACTAATTCTTGTTCAAATAGAAAATAAAAAGACTTATCTGGAAAAAACCAGGAAAATAAATTAATAAAGGAGAGAAAACAAAATGGGAATGAAACATTTCAAAGCCTACACACCTTCTAGAAGAAACATGACAGTTTCTACATTTGAAGAAATAACAAAAAAGACTCCTGAAAAATCTTTATTAACAAAGAAAAAGAAAAATGCAGGAAGAAATTCTTATGGTAGAGTAACTGTTAGACATCAAGGTGGAGGCAATAGACAAAAATACAGAATAATTGATTTTAAACGTCAAAAAGACGATGTAGTAGCTACTGTTATAGGAATAGAATATGACCCAAATCGTAGCAGTAACATTGCATTAATAGAATATGAAGATGGAGAAAAAGCATATATACTTGCTCCTCTAGGATTAAAAGATGGAGATAAAGTTGTATCAGGAGAAAAAGCTGATATTAAACCAGGAAATTGTATGCCAATAGAAAATATTCCAGTTGGTACAATGATTCATAATATAGAATTAAATCCAAAACAAGGTGGAAAACTTGTTAGAGCAGCTGGTCAAGAGGCACAACTTATGGCTAAAGAAGGAAAATATGCACATATAAGACTTCCATCAGGAGAAATGAGATTAGTTGCAGTAAAATGTAGAGCAACAATCGGAACAATAGGAAATACAGATCACGAAAACGTTAAATTAGGAAAAGCTGGAAGAAAGAGACATATGGGAATTAGACCAACAGTTAGAGGTAGCGTAATGAACCCAGTAGATCACCCTCATGGTGGTGGTGAAGGTAGAGCACCAGTAGGACACGCTGGACCACTTACTCCTTGGGGTAAACCAGCACTTGGATATAAGACTAGAGCAAAACACAAATCTTCTGATAAATTTATAGTAAAGAGAAGAAAATAGAAGGGAGGACATAAAAAATATGTCAAGATCAAGCAAAAAGATGCCTTTTGTTGAGCCTAAGCTATTAAAGAGAATAGAAGCAATGAATGAATCAGGCAAAAAGGAAGTATTAAAAACATGGTCAAGAGCATCAACAATATATCCACAAATGGTAGGACACACAATAGCAGTTCATGATGGAAGAAAACATGTACCAGTATATATTGCTGAAGAAATGATAGGACATAAATTAGGTGAATTTGCTCCTACAAGAACATTTAAAGGTCATGCAGGAGAAAAAGCATCTACAGTTAATAATTAGAGAGATTTAAAATAAGGAGGTTTAGCAAATCATGGAGGAAGTAGCAAACTTAGAGGCTAGAGCAACTCTTAAATATGCAAGAATATCTAGCAGAAAAGTAAAAATTGTTGCAGATTTAATAAGAGGAAAAGATGTAAATGAAGCCTTAGCTATAGTAAAATTTACACCTAAAATAGCTTCAGAGACTATTGAAAAGCTATTAAAATCAGCCATCGCAAATGCTGAAAATAATCATAACATGAATAGTCAAAATCTATATATAGCTGAAATCTATGCAAATCAAGGTCCAACTTTAAAAAGAATAAGACCAGCAGCTAAAGGTTCAGCAGTAAGAATAAGAAAAAGAACAAGTCATATAACAATAGTATTGAAGGAGAGAGTATAGGAAGGAGGAACCATAGAATATGGGACAAAAAATGCATCCACACGGATTAAGAATAGGTGTAATAAAAGACTGGGATTCTAAATGGTATGCAGATAGCAAAAATTATTCAGATTACCTAGTAGAAGATCACAAAATCCGTGAATATGTTAAGAAAAAATTATTTATTAGTGGAATTTCAAAAGTTGTTATTGAAAGAACTACTAAACTTGTTAAAGTTAATGTTTATACAGCAAAACCTGGTCTTGTTATAGGAAAAGGTGGAACATTAGTAGAAACATTAAAAACAGAATTACAAAAAATGATAGGAAAAGAAGTTAAAATTGACATCATAGAGGTAAAAGATAGTGATACTAATGCACAATTAGTTGCAGAAGGAATATGTGCACAACTAGAAAAGAGAGTATCATTTAGACGTGCAATGAAACAAGCAATGGCTAAAGCTATGAAAGCAGGTGCTTTAGGAATAAAGACATCTGTATCAGGAAGATTAGCTGGAGCTGATATGGCAAGAACAGAATTTTATAAAGAAGGTAC
>CANRAW010000052.1 GCA_947628715.1 uncultured Clostridia bacterium | reverse complement strand
TTTCGTTTTCTGCTGATAATCTTCTTACATTATCTACTTTGTATTTTGTTTTTATTATTGTTCCTATTGCCTCTTGTACTGGTAAAGAACAAATTACTTTGTTATTATGTGTGTCTGTATAATTTAATTGTTCAAAATCTGTTTTAAATTCTGCTTTTATCTTATGCCATATATCATTATACATATATTTTTTTATGCCTTTTCTTAATTGTTCTTTTTGTTCTGGTGTTAGTATTATATTTCCTTTTTCTATATCTGCAATTAGTGTATCTATATTCTTTGTATTTTCCATTTTCTTGCCCCTTTCTTTTTGTTTATTTGCTTATATTGTTATTATATACTAAAAGGGAATTGAAAAAGTTTACAAATAATGTATAAATAACTTACAAAAAATACATTTCAATTAAAGTTCTTGTATTTCACAACCCTCTAACTCTTTACAACTACATCTGAATCTGTCCTCGTCTATAACATACCAATTATTGCCCATTTCAATACGAACTGTTTTCCATTTATCATTTACTTTTATTTTAAATACTTCGCCACAATGAAAATCGTTGTATCTTTCTGTTTCTTCGTTGTATTTTAGTGTCATATTTGCACCCCCTTATTTTATCTAATATAATAATAATTACTTACTATATACTTACTATTGTTATTTGTATATTTATATATATGCCTAATTGCTTTTAAAATCGTTTTTTAAGGGTTTTTTGTATATCTATGTTTAATTATATACCCCCTTAGTATTATTCGTTATATGCTTATTTATATTGCAATTAGTAATATAATGTTATAATCAATTCTTGTCTGTTTTGTTATATACAAGTTTTCTTAATTCTTCTATTGTTAATTCTCTTTTATATTCTTCTATTTTTTCTTCGTTGTTTTCTTCTTCTGGTTCTTTTACTATGTCATATCCTTGCATACGATTTATTACTTTTATTGCGTTTAATATTCCATTTATATTGCTATTTGGTGTGTTGCAACTTTCTATTTGTATTTCTCTTATTTCCTTTTTTATTTGTTCAAACTTGGTATTGTCTAGGTCTTTTTCTTTTAAAAGTTCGTCTAGTTCTGAATATTTTTCGTCTAGTATATCTTCATATATTTGCTTTCTTCTTTTTATTCCTTTGATGTTTTCGTCTAGTATGTATGTTATATTTGCTAATACTTTTTTTCTTGTCCAATTTACATCTTCTTGCGTATCTTCTTTTAGTTCGTCTATTCTTTCTTGTATCTTTGGCTTTTTTGCTAATTGACTTGACTGTACCCATACTGCCTCTCTTGTCCAGTTTTTACTTTTAGGGTATGCTATAAAATATGCCTCTGTTTTTGTATTTCCTTTTGCTACTTCTTTACAAAACATCTCTTGTTGAGGTGTTAGTTCTGCATTTCTTTTATTTGTTTTTCCCCTATTTGCCATTGATACACTCCTTATAATAGATTAACCTTTGAAAAATCTACTAAAAAAACCTTGTTTCTTATTCTCTTTTGATTCCTCTTCGGTTTTATTCTTTGTTGGTGGTAGCAAATATTGGTTGTGAACTTTCTGTAATTCCTCAAATTGAGCCTTAAAATAGTCTTTTCTTTCTGTCATATCTTGCAACTCTTTACTATATCGGTTTGTAACATTTTGCAACTCGTCTTTATAGTGGTTGATTACCATATTTGCAACCTCGTCATTACTTATATAATCTTGTATTTTCGCTCCCATTTTAGTATTTTCATTTCCGTTTTTTTCTTCTTGGTTTGCAACTGGACTTATTATTTTATTTGTATGTTGTTGTATAAAATTTATCTTTTTATCTTGTAAATAATTAAAGCCGTTGTCTGTTATTTCCCATTGATTATTGTTATTCTTTATCAAAAACCCTCTGTCAATTAGTTCTGCTTTTTGCTTATAAATAGCCTGTGTTGATATTTGTAAACTATTTGCTACTTCCTTAATACTAAACATCTTTATTGTTCCCCTTTCCATACCTTTTCAATACCTTTTCATACTTTTATTTGGTTTGCAACTTGTTTATTCTTTTCGTTGCCAATTAGTGCAAACTTATATTTACATCTTGGTTGCGTTTGTTAAAATATCAATGTTTTTTAGGTTTGCAACTAAATGTATTATTATAATATCACTTTTTTTGTTTTTTTACTATTACTTTTTGCTTATTTATTATAATATTATATTTCTAGTGTTTCTCTTAATTCCTTTTCGCTCTTTTGTAAATATATTTCTGTTGTGCTTATATCTTTATGTCCTAAAAGATTTCTTAAATCTACAATGTTATGTTTTGGATTCGCTAAATAGTTTTTAGCAAATAGATGTCTAAAACTGTGAGGGTGTGCTTTTTTCTTATTTATTCTGGCTTGTCCTGCTATCCATTGTATTTCTCTATATATATATGCCGTATCTAAAACATTTCCATTTTTACTACTGAATATTATTCCTTTTGTTATTCCATTTTCTTGACAATATTTTAATAGTTCTTTTTGTAATTTCTTTGTTATTAGTGCTTTTCTTTCTACTGTACCTTTACTGTCAAATACTGCTTTTCCTTTCTTAACCGCTTCTACTGTGATATATTGTAATTCGCTTATTCTTATTCCTGTTTCTGCTAGTGTCTGCATTAAATAATACATTGTTATTTTATTTCTTGCCTTTGCGATTCTTAATAATCTTTCATAATCGTTTTGGCTTAATACATTTTCTATTGTTGCCCTTTGTTGTTTCTTCAAATGTTTTAGCTTATATGTATTGTCTAACCCTAAAAACTCTATAAAGGCATTTAAAATTGTTATTTTGATGTTTACTGTATTTACTTTGTATTGTTCTTGCATATAATCTTTAAATGCTATTAGCTTTTCCTTTGTTATATCTTCTTTATTTTCTATTCCAGAAAATTCGACAAACTCTAATATATAATTTTCGTATTGTGTTATAGTTTTTTCTTTTTTCTCTGACAATTTTAAATTTTGTTTATACATTTCTATTTCATTTTTTATCATTTTTGCACCCTCTCTTTACAAAACTATTTCATTTCAAAAAGTGGCTTTAATTTATTGACAATACTATTATATAATATCTTTTATTGTTTGTCAATATAATATAGTATTATATTGTATTTTTCTGTTTTACTATTTTTTCTATAAAATCGCTATAAGTATTGATATATAAACAAAAACTAATATTTTTTATTGTCTTTCAAAATCAATTATTTTTTATAAATTCTAAAAGTATTTTGAAAAGTATTTTTTGGAAGAAAAATTTTGTATTTTTAGTATATTGATACATCACTTTTACAATATAACTACTGATTATGGGGTAAAACTATAAAATAATAAAAATATGACCTCTTAAAATCGTTTTTAAGGTGTTTTTATATCTTAGGTATATAGTTTTATGTCTGTAATATCATTATTTTACTATGCTTTTATATTATCATATATAAAACTATAAAAATATATCTCATTTTATTTAATAATTTAATAAACTAAAAAATTTCCATTTTCGTCTTTTGCCAAATTTTCGTCCATCCATTTTTCTTTTTGCTCTTTTGTCATTTCATTAAATTTTGGCTCGTCTGATGTATCGTGATTAAAACAATTATCACTAAAATATTTTGAGTTATTCCATATAGGCATTTTTCCTTTTTGATTCAAATAATCTTCAAATTTATCTCCAAATAATGTAGATGGTCTTAAATAATATTCTCCGTCAGTATTTTTCCATTCTTCTGTTTTTATATCTATGACTTTTTTAAAATCTTCTACTTTAAAACCTTGTATAAACCAATTATTTATTTTTCTTGAAAATTCTTTTATACTTTTATAATTTTGACTTGTCTTTTCGTTATAATAAGTCATTATCTCTTTTACTTCTTCTAGTTTTGCCTCTGGATAATAATAAAAAGGTCCTACTTTAATTGATAATTCTTCTAGTGTTTTCCAATTTACTAAATAATTACTAGAATTATTATAAGAATAGGTTTTATCTTTTATTATTAGCCTTTTATCTAATAATGACTTTAAGTTCTTAATACAACCTTGTTCTGTACTATTAGTCCATTTTGCTAAATAACTATTACCACCAGTAAATCTATTATCGTGCTGACAAAAATAATAAATTATTGCAAAAATATACAATTCATTTCCTTTTAAATTTAACTTAGAAACCATCCACCCTTGTATTTTTATATAATTTTCGTCATTTATTTGAATATCTTTCATAATAAAATTTTCTCCTTTTATAAAAAATTAAATTTTATGCAACTTTTTTATATAGTTTTAGTATCTTATATAATATAAAGAAATATTTTTATTATTTAATAACAATTAAACAATGTTTAATACTTAAACCATACTTTTAGAATAAATTTATATATCTTCTATATATTTTCTTTTATATATTCTCTAACTTTTTTCTTTTGTCTGTCAGATAATTTACTATAATTTTTATTATAATAATTTTTATCTAAAAATTTTTTATATTTACTATTTGCTATTTCTTTTGTTTTAGTTATCTTTTTACTTTTTTTCTTATGTTTATTATAAATATAATCTGGAAAAACTTTAACTAACATTTATTTACCTCACTTTCATTAAGTTTTTAATAAAAACAGCTATACCAGAGGAAGTAAGTGAGTAAGGCGTAGTACCCCCAACACATCTAAACAAATGTTTTTTCAATTAAATACAAATAAAAATTCAAATGTGTTGGAAATACTATACTTACTTACTTTTTCTTTTGTCTATACCGTCGGTCGCTCGTTTCGTTTCGGTTACTCTAATAGTTTTGATTATTTCAAATCAAATATAATTGTTCCTTTTATATCTAAAAGGCTTGTACATCCTGTTCCATACTTTTTACAATTATAACCCCTCTGACAGAAGTTCCACCCCGTAATTCTTTTTTTATTGAGAGTTTATATACGCTAAAATCTCTCTGTTACATATCGCAAAAATAGAGTTCTTTTTGCAACTGCAAGTCAACTTTATAGCAACGGCTGACAAAACCTTTATTGTAGTTTTTATAGTGGTACTTTCTTGCTCTTAACCCACTTGATTACTGCTAATCGTATATAATTTTTTTTAAAGAATAGCAAAAAAAGAGTAAATGCTTTTAATCTGCACTTACTCTTTACACAAAAAATTTTTCTCATATCTATTGACAAGATTTATTATAGTATAGTATAATAAATCTATCGAAGGTATATAGTTTAGGTTATGCCTTCATTATGTACCTGAGTAAGTGCGGATTACTTAGGTATTTTTTTTATTCTCTTTTCAAACTGTGTTTATTATATATTATTTTATTATAAAATGTCAACGGTTTACAATGACATTTTTTTTGTTATATTTTCTTTTTTCGTGCTTTCCCTTTTATTCTGTAACATCTTACGGATTCTAAAAATTAAAATTTTTTATTTATACTATATATTAGAATATCATTGTAGTAATGCTCTTTTTATGTTATAATTTATAAGACATCCAAGTTCTAAATGCCAAATATAAAAGAGTGTATATAATCTTTATGCACTCTTTTACTATGCAAAAAATAAGTAATTTATTTATTATATTTGACATATATTATAATAAATGTTATAATAACATTAGCTTTAAAGCAATAGCAAAAACTTGAGTATGAGAACACATAAAAAACCCCGTGAGTTGCATTCACGGGGGTTTTGCTATTTATGTAAGTTGTCATAGAATTCTATCACTAGAATAGCAATGTCAATTACAATAGCAATAATCTTTAGCACTAACTTGAGCATAATATGTTTTGCCTCCTTTCTTTAAGATTTCCTTATTGAAAGGATAAAAGCATTATACTATAAATGTCGAATATCGTCAAATATAGGGATATTTTAAAAATCTCTTTTTTATTCTCTTATTAGCACTTTTGATAAAAATTTGTTACAACATCTGTTACATATTTGCCTATTTTCAAATTCTATTAGTTCTGCTGTACTTCCACAAAACATACAACTTGTTTCAATTTTCTCCATTGTTAATATATGCTTATCTAAGTTTATATTCATTGTATCGCCCTCGTTAATTTTTAGTATATCTCTATACTCTTTTGGTATTACTATTCGCCCTAAATTGTCTATACTTCTTGTTATTCCTATTTTACTCATATACTTTGACCTCTTTCGTTTTATTTGTCTTATTTTAGCACTTTTTGTCGAATATACAAAAATAAAGGGTGCTATATAGCAAACTCTATATAACAACCCTTTATTGTCTATAAAAATACTTTTAAAAACATTTTTAATTATCTGTATTGATATTTGTATGTAGTGTTATCTACTTTGATGTCAATTTCAACAGGTGTATCCTGTTCGTCTGCTATATTTTTCGGCATTTCCATAAGATAATAAATCTTTTGTGATGTTAAAGGCTTAATATTCTTTATACTTGTATATGTAAAACCTAGTGTGTCGTCTGGTATTGTAGAAAAGCTAGAATAAGTATAATTGTTGTTGTATTTAGCTGTAACATTAGCAATAGAAGAGGCACTTAAATCTATTGTAGATGTATTTTTACAATTTAAAACTATGTATAAATATGTATTGTTTGAATCTTTTACTTGATAATATTCATAATACATAGGTTTTGTTGGTGGCTCTACCTTTTGACTAAAACTAGCACTTTCAATACTTATTTCAACATCTTTTCCAGTTATTGTTTCTCCTGCTGATATTGTTTTTGTTTCTTCGCTTTTTGTACTACTAGAACTACTTACACCTGTTGCGTCGTCTATTGCGTCGCCTACATCTTTCAAGGCTTTTCCAACTGCAAAATACATATTATAAACTATTATAACTGATATTATTCCTAAAACTAGCCCTGCTATTGCTTTTCCTTTTTCCGTTTTTTTCACTATGCCTATAATTCCAAATATAATACTTAATACACCTAAAATCATTGATACATAATTTAATAATGGAATAAAGCATAAACAAATAGCAATAATACCTAATACCATTGAAGCTGTGCTTAAACCTTTCTTTTGAACATTTACATCAACTGGCTCTGACATTATATTTCCCCCTTTCTTTTATTAGTAATACTAATTATAACATACTTGACCTTAAAATACAACATCAAAATATAATGGTGTTATGAAGTATTGTTTTTTGGTTATATTATATAAGGGTGCTAAAAATGGAATTTGAAAAATTTAAACCTGAAAATTACAAAAATGTAGATATAAAATTCACTTTAAGATTACCAGAGGAATTACATCAAGAAATATCTATATATTCAAATAAACACAATATATCTATGAACACTTTAATACTTAATTGTATTGAGTATGCTATGTCTAATAGAGAAGATTAAGGACAAAAAAAAGCAACTAATAATTTTAGTTACTTTTTTGTCTTTTTTATTGTATTTATTTCGTTTCAAATTTGCTTTAAATCGTTTTTTGCTTTTACATATATAATTTTATATCTAATCAGTAAAAATCGTTTTTTGGTGTGTTCTCGTAGTAATAACAATGTATTATAATTTAAAAGTATTTATCTTTTTATTATATCTAGTATTTGCTTTATATCTTCTTTTATTTGTATTTCGTTTTCTGCTGATAATCTTCTTACATTATCTACTTTGTATTTTGTTTTTATTATTGTTCCTATTGCCTCTTGT
>CANRAW010000051.1 GCA_947628715.1 uncultured Clostridia bacterium | reverse complement strand
CATGTGTGTATTGTCCACCATTTTCTCTTACACCTGGCAAGTATGATTTAATATATCCTGGTTCTAGTTTGCCGTTTTCAAAAGGAGGGTCAAATAACTTTATTATGCCAACTTCTTTATTAATCAAGTAATTTTCTAGGCTTTCCATTGCCATATATTTTTTGTCATTATCTCCAGCATTGGAAATTACAGACCAACTTTGTGCAATACTATCTATTTTACACTCTTCATTGTCAGAACTGCCTAATGCCTCTTTTGTATCCGTAAATGCTCTTTTAAACCATCTACCGGTCCCAAGCCTTTGAGTTTAATGCCTTTTTTAGCTCATCTTTTATTTTATCATATTTTTGAATAAAGTCTGTTTTACCTGCCTCTTTACAAATTTTGTTAAATCTTTCTAATATAGTATACAAGAAAAATCCAAGCCAAACGCTTTCTCCCTTTCCTTTATTTCCAACAGTGCTGAAGCCATCATTCCAATCTCCAGAACCAATTTTAGGAAGTCCATTTTCACCAAAATCAAGTGATTTTTCAATTGCTTTTATACAATGATTATATATACTTTCTTTCACTTCTCCCTTTTCATATAAGTCATACTTTTCTTCTTCATGCACACTGAGAGTGTTACCACTTACATACGAAGTTTCTTCATTTAAAATATCATAATCACCAGTAAATTCTATATATTCACAAACGCAATAAACTAGCCATAATAGGTCATCTGAGAACTTCGTTCTAATTCCTCTATTGGTTTCGTCATGCCACCAATGTTCAACATCGCCTTCTTCAAATTGATGCTCTGAGTGTTTTAATATTTGTTCTCTTAGTGTGTTTTTTGAAATAAACTTTGTACATAACGCATCTTGCAATTGGTCTCTAAAGCCAAAAGCTCCACCAGATTGATAATACCCGCTTCTCGCATACAGCCTACTTGCAATTGTCTGATAAAGTGTCCATCCATTTAGCATTATATCCATTGTTTGCGAAGGTGTTTTTACTTGAATTGTTCTTAAAATTTTGTTCCAATATTCCCTTGTTTTCCTATTTTCTTCTTGAACATTTTCCATATTTTGATATTTTTTAGAAACATTTTTTACTTCACTTTCACTATCTGCCTCGCCCAAAATTAGGCTAATTTTTTTATCTTCAAAAGCATCTATCTCAAGCTCTATCTCAACTGCAATGCACGAATTCGTGCCGAAGTGCATTTTCCATACTAAGTTCAACTTTTTCTAGCCCATAAGGTGCGCTTAAATCTCTATTTCCTACAAAGAATATATTATTTCCAGTGTATGAAGAAATTTTTTCGCTACATGAAACATAAACCACTTTTGCTAAGCCTTCTCCATATATATTTTCTGCATATAATACATTATCTTTAAGACTTAAATCAATATATCCATTTGATTTAAGTTCCTCTTCCCCAAGAACGGGTTTAACATAATATACAAGTTTTAATTTTCTCTTATCAGAAGTCGTATTTTTAAGCCTTATAATATTTACTTTAACATTATCGTCTGTCGGTACAAAAATTTCTGTCTCTTGAATTATACCAAGGCTTGCATGATAGAATATGCTGTATCCAAAACCATGTATAACATAATAGTCTTCATCATCTGGAGCAGGGCTTACGTTTAATGTCCACATTTTACCATAATCCATATCTTTTACATATATAATTTCTGAAGGAATATCATTTGCTGGATTATTTGCCCATGCACTTATTCTATTTAATCTACTATTCTTATACCAAGTATATCCTCCCATGTTGCTTGTTACAACAGTTCCGAAATTTTTATTTGTTAAAACATTACTCCAAGGCATAGGCGTATTTTCGTTTTTATTAATTTTTATAATATATTCTCTTCCGTCATTAGAAAATCCACCATATTCATTATTGAAATTGCTAAAATCTATATTAGGTTTTATTTTTTCAAATTCTTTAACTTGTACAAAATTTCTCTTTTCGTCGCCGATATTTTTTATTCTTTTTTTGTATTCTTCTTCTAGGTCTTTTATTGCATCATTTAAACTTCCCTTACTTGCATTAATAACGACATTTGCTCTAAGCAATAACAAGTCTTCGTCTTCTATTTCGTTTGCATTTAATAGAAAGATTCCACCACTAATATTTTCAAGATAACCAATTTGCATATTTAAAATTTCTTGAATAATTTGCTCTTTTACATACTGTTCATAAATGTTTTTTTCATAGTCAAGAATTACTAAATCTGTCTTAATTCCTTTTACTCTAAGATATTCATGTGCTTTAAGCATTTCTTTAACAACATAAACATCATTAACTGATTTAATTACAACTAGCAATATTGGAATATCTCCTGAAATTCCATACTTCCAAAAATCGCTTTGCTTGTACTCTTTGTTTGGAAGATTTCCGTATATACAATGATTTCAAAGGGTTTTGGAACATGATATATGGAAGGAGATTTTGAAATGCGTTTAAGTTTTCTCTGCTTAAAGATAAATACCTTGCCTCTTCTTCTGCTTTAGCTCTTGAAATATTAAATTCTCTTTTTACATTTTCTTGAATTTTGAAATACTGTAAATTCTCTATATTTTCGTTATAATTATCTGAAACACTTATAATTAAATTTAAGGTAATTTCTTCGTCAGGCTTTAGTTTAACTTTTCTTTTTAATGCTATAATTGGGTCTGTTACAAGTCCTATTTCTTTTGAAAATGGAATTCCATTTTTTAACATCTTATATGCCTTAGATGCGTCAATTTCAAATTCTAGCTCTTCTTTATCGTCATTTGAGGAAAATAAATTACAAGCTAAATACATTTCTTTTGAGTTTCCTCTTTTGTTTCTCTTTACAACCAAATCTCCATTTTCAGATAAGCTGTATTTTAAGAATAAATTGTTAAATGCTGGATGTGCAATGTCTTCTTCTTTCCTTGAAAGAACTGGTTCAAAAATTGAGCTAACTTCCAATGTTTCCTCTGAATTAGAATTATTTTTTAACTTAATGCTTCTAATTTCTACGCCTAAATTTTCTACTGCAATTATATTTACATCAGTTTCTATATTATATTTTTGCTTTACAAATTTTGCCTTATCTTCTGCAAAAGTAACCTCATATTTGCTTTTTCCTACATCTTTATAGTCAAAATTAGCACTCCATATTTTATTTGTTCTAATATTTTTTACATAGAAAAAGATTCCTTGAGGATAATCTCTAGTTTCTTTGTATTTATTAACAAGAATATCTTTATATTTACTAAAGCCAAAGCCTCTGTCGTCTATGCAAATCATATAATCTCCATTAGAAATTACATCACATTTTCTTAAGTTCTCACTAATTTTAGCATAAGTGTTTTCAATATAGTTATCATATCCTACATATTTTATTTTTCTAGTTTTTTCCTTTTTCTCTTTAGTAATTAGCATATCTCTTGGCATTCTTTCTTGAAGCAAAATATCTATAGCTTTAATTTCAGGATTGTTCATAAATCTTTTCTGTAAAATATTGTCATTTATTAGATTATTTATAGAAAGTAAAATCAATGCTTGGTGATGTGCCATATATGTTTTAACAACTGCATTTTTCTTTCCTACAGGTAATCTATTTGGGGTATAATCTATTGATTCATAAAATCCATATTTTCCATACATATCTTGTGCTTCAAGTCTTTTTAAGTTTTGTATTACTTCTTTTGGATAATCTGTTATTGCAAGTATAGTGCCATAGCTTGAAACAACCATTTCATCGGCAAGTCCTCTTTTTAATCCAAGCCATGGAACACCAAATGATTTATATTGATAATTTGAGTTCAAATCTTTTAAATTAAAGGCAGATTCTGATATTCCCCAAGGAATTCCCAGTTTATTACTATATTTTTGCTGGCTCATAATCATAAATTTGCACGATTCGTCAAGCAAACTTCCTTTATATTTTTTTATATTAATATTAGGCATTAAATATTCAAACGCCGTTCCAGACCATGAGATAAGTCCTTTATATTTATCTAATTTTGTCAATGTTCTGCTTAAGTTATTCCAATGCTTTGCTTCAACATCCTTTTTGGCAATAGCGACAAGGCTTGCCTGTCTTGCCTCAGATGCAAGTAAATCATAATATGTGTCAGCAAGTTTGTTTTCTTCAATATTAAATCCAATTGATAAAAGCCTATTTTCTTCACTATATAGATATTTAAAATCAGCATCGTCTATCAGTTTTTTTACTTCATTTAAAATTTTTGCAAGTCTTTCTTTTAAATCTTCTCTTTCTTTTTTATATAATTCTTGTTCAATAAATCCTCTTAAAGTGAACATATACCCAACAAAGTTACCACTATCAACTGTTGATATAAATCTTGGTATAAGTGGCGTTAAGGTTTTAGTATTATACCAGTTATACAAATGTCCATGCCATTTATCTAGGCTTTCGACTGTATTAAGCCCTTTTTCTATATATTCTATTGCCTTATCTAAATCGATAAACCTTAAGTCAAATGCAGACATTATCGTTAAAAAGCCTAGTCCAATATTCGTCGAAGAAGTCCTTTTTACAATTTTATCTTTTCTACTTTCTTGATAATTGTCTGGTGGAAGGAAATTGTTTTCCTCGTTCATATATTCAGAAAAATAGCTCCACGTATCTTTTGCAATTTTTATAGCATATTCCTTTTCTTCTTTATTTAATTTGTCCAGAGCCCTTTTATCTTCTCGACTTGCATTGTTACTTATATACCACATAATAAATGGCGCAGAAAGCCATATAATCGAAATTAGGGCTATTGCTAGAGTACATATAAAATTTGTATCAATTATTTGAGAAAAAATTAGGCCAACAATTCCAAATACGATATTCGGAAACATCATTTTATAAACTGAAGCTAAATCCTTTTTTCCCTTCTTTTCCGCTTCCTCTGCTGTTACCCATTCTAACAAATGTACTTTTGAAATTTTCATCCTATATATTGTTTTTACAATTGAAGTAAACGAAATATATGCTTTGCTTGGAAAATTTGCAAAGCTAATTAATCCTCTATAAATACTGGCACTAAGTCCATCTATTTTTTTGGTAAATTTCTTTTGTGTTTTTATATTTTCTTTTCTAAAAACAATATAATTTACAACATCGATTATGCTAGAAATAATAATGCTTAAAAAAATTATTAAAGTAAAACCTGTAATATTAATGTTTCTAAACAGTTTTGCTAAAAATAAAATTATGAGATTTATTATTCCAACTATTTCAATAAGGCTTCTTCTAATATTATCGATAATTTTATACTTAGACAATTTGCTTAAAGATTTATCCTTTAAAAAAGGAATTATTTGAATATCTCCTCTTATCCATCTCGACATCCTCGTTATATATGAGCTATATCCACTTGGGTATCCATCTAAAAGCATAATATCAGATGCTAGGCCACATCTTAGATAACATCCTTCTAATAAATCATGGCTAAGTACAGTGTTTTCAGGTATTCTATCCTTCATTACCTCAGAAAATACAGCTAAATTATATATACCTTTTCCTGTATAAATTCCTTCACCAAAATTATCTTGGTAAATATCAGAAATTGCGTTTGTATAAGAGTCTACTCCTCCATCTCCTGCAAATATTTCTGCAAAAATGCTTTTCATACTTGTTTCTAGGTCTATACCAACTCTTGGCTGAATAATACCAAATCCTTCTGTTACAACGCGTTTTTCCTTGTCTATAACTGGCTTATTTAATGGATGTGCCATTGCTTCAATTAATTCTATTCCTGAGTTCAAACTTAAATCAGTATCAGCATCAAGTGTTATAACATATTTAATATCATATTTTTCTTTTGAATCTTCAATTGTATTTATTAAAAAGGTGTTATCTTTTCTTTTTTTCTTATCATTGCTTGCATTATAAGATAAATATTCATTAAGCTCTGTTAAAAGTCCCCTTTTTCGTTCCCAACCTAAGTAGCATTTTTCTTTTTCGTTCCATACTCTTTTTCTATAAATAAAATTAAATCTTTGCGCGCCATTTTTTGGATATTTTTCGTTTAATTTTTTTATTTCTTCAATTCCAAATTGCTTTATTTCTTCGTCTTCATCACAAATTTTAGATTTACTAGATGTGCAATCACCTAAAATTGTAAAATATATATTTTCCGATTTATTTGCAAGATAAAAAACTTCTAGTTTTTCTGCTAATTCCTTTACCTTTTCGCCGTTTTCAATTATTGTTGGAATTACTACCATGCTTGTATTTTCTTTATCTATTCCCTTGCTGAAATCCATTTTAGGCAATAGTGTTGGTTTGACAATTTTTCCAAGTATACTTTGTAATATCTTTATTACAATTTCTGTTACAGGAATAAATATAAGTAATCCTTCTATAATGCTTAATGCAAGATTACTTGAGGCTTTATACATCCAAAATGCAATTAAAACAGAAATAATTGTTGAGACAAAATAAATTCCAACAATATACAGATTTATTTTTAAGTTAATTTGTTTTTTTACATCATTACACTTGATTTTCAGGCTTTTGTATAGTTCAGATTTTCCATCTGAAATTAGATAATATCCAATATGCCCCTTCTTTTCATTATCTTTATTTTGATTTGCAAGTTCTACTACCTTTTTTGCAACATATATTTCTGATATTTTAGTTTTTTTTGCAATTTCTTTTACTTTGACTCTATAATATTCTTTTGTTTTGTAATCCATATTTTCATAGACTTTGCTTGGGTCTTTTCTTAAAATTTCTTCTACTCCATTTATACTTTCAAATATCTCAAGAAAATTCATCCTTTGAATAGAATGAATACTTTTTATGCTGTTTCCTATAGAGACCTTTTTTAAGGCAATATCAAAATGTTCTTTTTTTATAACTTCTGCTAAACTAAGTCCTTGTTTGCTAATTTCCTCTTCTAATATGTTCAAATATGGAATTGCCCTTTTGCCATACTGTTTTAATCTATATGACATATATTCTATGAAAGTATATTTATTTTCGCTATATGCTTGAATTTTTCTTAAATATTCACGAGATGGAGTTTTAAATTTTAACTCATCTTTTGATTTATTTTCAATCAATCTTTCTATGATGCTCTCTACCTTGATTTTCTGCATTTGTGAAGCAAAAATTTTTGTGCATACGTCTTTTATTCTTTCAATTAATGCTATTTTGAAAAATAAATTTATGTCCCATATTTCTTCCATGTTTAAAGTTTTTTTATTTTGATAACTTCTTAAGTATTCTTTTAAATCTTTTGCCTTAAAATTACCATCTGTGAAATTTACTATTTCAGTTGCAAGAATATAACTTCTAGCATATCCTTTATATTTTCCTGTGGAAATGCCTATAAAATTAACATATTTTTTTAAAGGAAGATTTTTTCTAACTTCATTTACAGTTTCTTCTAATACATAATAATTATCTAGTAACCATTCTCCTGCTTGGTGTATATTCACTCCTAGCTTTAGGTGCTGGTTTAAAAGTTCATAAGTTTTTGTAATGTATTCAAAATTTTTTTCCATCTCTGGAACTGGGTATGTTTCTTTATCTGATTTGTTTTTTAATGTATGGTCTGATGCAATATTTTCAAGATAACTTTTAAGCTGTTCCTTATCTAGCACAATACCCTTTATATCTAATAAGTTCAAATTTTTCGCCTCTCTTTTGCTTTTTCTTCTATTTTTACCAAGGCAAGAAATTTTATACATTACAAAATGAA
>CANRAW010000050.1 GCA_947628715.1 uncultured Clostridia bacterium | reverse complement strand
GGGGTACGACCCGCGAAAGCCTTGGAGCAGAAAATGAAATATTTTTTTCTGCAGGTAGCTTTGCGGAAACTTTATCTACACACCAAAAAAAGACACACTTACTTTATATTGTTGTTTCGCACCAACGCAAAACAAAACATAAAGAAGTTGTGTCTTTATATTTATCTATTATTATTTTTTTACATTTTAAATATCCCTTAAGAACAATTGTGTGTGTGCGTGTGTGTGTACAGCCTCAAGGGTTTCAGCGATTTGTTTTATTTTTTCCATGATCTTTCTCCTGTTTTAAAAATAATCAGTATTCTTTTGCCAACTAAATTTTTTATTATTATATTTACAATTTTTATTTTAAAATATAATTAGGCACTTGTCAATAATTTTTTGCAAAAAACTTACTTGAAAAATTTAACAAAAAAAGGAATCTAAGCAAATCCGCCTAAATTCCTTATTTATAAACTATAACTTTATCTCCTCAAAAGTATTCTTCTTAATCTCCTTTGGAACCTCAATAGGATACTTGCCAGTAAAACATCCAGTACAAAGATTTGGTATATTGCAATTCTTCGTTATATCCTTCAAACTCTCTAAACTCAAATACTCCAAACTATCTGCACCAACAATTTGCCTTATATCCTCAACAGTCCTTTGATAAGTAATCAAATTCTCCTTGCTGTCAATATCAGTTCCAAAATAACAAGCATCAATAAAAGCTGGAGACGCAATCCTCAAATGTACCTCCTTTGCTCCTGCCCTTCTTAAAACTGCAATAATCTTTCTTATAGTAGTTCCCCTTACTATAGAATCATCTATTAATACAATCCTCTTATCCTTCACAACAATAGGAATTGGATTTAACTTCAATCCAACTAACTCATTTCTAGTATCTTGAGCATTCTGTATAAAAGTTCTGCCTATGTATTTGCTCTTTGTAAAAGCCATATCATAATGTATTCCAGACTCTTTAGAATATCCAAGCGCCGCATCTAAGCCTGAATCAGGAACACCTGCAACTATATCAGCATCAACTGGTGCTTGCTTAGCTAAACATCTTCCAGCATCCTCTCTAAACTTGTGCACACTTATTCCATCAATTACCGAATCAGGTCTAGCAAAATATATATATTCAAAAGAACATAAGCCCTTTGGTTCATCCTCGCCAGTTTGTATAGAAGTCATTTCATTATTAGTCAAAATAACAATCTCACCCGGTTTTACATCCCTTATAAACTCAGCACCAGTTAAATCTAAAGCACAACTTTCTGAAGCAAAAACAGTCCTATTTTCTGTTTTTCCTATACAAAGTGGCTTAAAGCCTTGTGGGTCTCTTGCTGCAATAAGTTTTGTAGAAGACATTACAAGTAAAGCATACGAACCTTTAAGACGCTTCATTGTATTTTGTACCGCTTCTTCTATTGACTTTGCCTTTAGCCTCTCTTGAACAATAATATGACAAATTACCTCCGTATCTGTCGTAGTTGTAAATATCGCACCTTTTTCCTCTAACTCTTTCCTTAAATCATAAGCATTAATCAAATTTCCGTTATGTACTACTGCTAAATTTCCTTTTTTGTGTCTTATTACCATAGGTTGTGCATTTTCTTTTCTTGCCTCTCCAGTTGTAGAATATCTTACATGACCTATTCCCATTTTTCCCTCTGGTAATGCCTCTAGTTCATGCTTTGGGAATACCTTTGATACAAGTCCTAGGTCCTTTCTGTATGATATAATTCCCTCTCTGTTTATCGCTATTCCACAGCTTTCCTCTCCTCTATGTTGCAATGCTGATAGACCGAACATCAATCATGTATGATAATTGGTCTTTTGAATCCTTTGAGTAAACTCCAAAAATTCCACATTCTTCATTAATTTCTTTATTCATTACTTTTCCCCCAAATTACATTTCTAAGTAATATTTTTTATTCCTTTTTTAGCACATAACTATTATAAATTATAAATTTAAGATTGTACAGACTTTTTTTGAACTGAAAATCCAAATTTTCCGATTTTTCTTCCTAATGAATAATATCCACCATTTGCATAAGCAATTAAGTCGCACTTTGAAATATCAAAAGCTCCTTTTTCATCAATAAATTTTTCGTCTGCATTTATTGCAAGTACATCAGCTATAAACATATCGTGTCCACCTAGCTCTTTTATTTCTGTAACTTTACACTCAATTGATACAGGGCTTTCCTTTATCATAGGGCATTTAACAAAATTTGCTTTTTCTTTTGTAAGTTTCATTTCCTTAAACTTATCATAGTCTCTTCCTGACCTAACTCCGCACCAATCTGTTGCAAACGCCAATTTTTCTGTTGTTAGGTTAATTACAAATTCTTTAGTTTCTTTTATAATATTATATGAATACCTCTCTGGTCTTACTGATATATATACTTTAGCTGGTGTTGAACAAGTAACTCCTGTCCATGCAATTGTTAGTATATTTGATTTCTCCATATCCCCACATGATACCATAACTGCTGGAATTGGATATACAAATGTACCTGGTTTCCACATTACTTTACTCAATTTTTATACCTCCTAAGTATATTATTATTCCCGAAATATCAATATATTACTTTAATAGTATAGCACATAATACAAACGTTTTCAAGATGCTTTTTTGGCACAATGGCTTAAATTTTGTCATATTATATCTTAGGAGGATGTATTTATGGCAAAAATCTTAGTTTACAATAATGATAATAATAGGATGGAAACATATTACAGAGACGAATCTGATGCTATGCCTTATAACACGGGTAGAACTTTGACTGTTAGAGAGTTTAGAGGCTCTAGTAAAAGTCCTACACTTTGGACGAGTAAAAGAGCAATGCAATCATGGAATAGTCAAAGATATATCTTTGGTCTGCCAATACCTGTAGGCTTTGCTTTTAAAAGGCCTTGGGAAGGTGGACATTCTAATCAAAGCCAGCATTATGCTGGAGTTGCCTTTGACGTAGGTCAGACTTGGAGCAATGCTAAAAGAGCGACTTTAAGAAGTAGTGCCCAAAATTCTAATATTTGGTCTTATGTTGAGCCTTTGTCTCTTACACCAACTTGGGTCCATTTTGATAAAAGGGCTTTAACATCGGCTTGCCCAAATGGCGGATTTCCTTTAGTTAAAAGAGGAAGCGTTCGGTATGTATACTCTTATTGCTCAAGATGATTTGAATACTTTAGGATATACTACTCGGTGGGCTAGATGGAATTTTCGGTTCTGCAACTGAAAATTCTGTAAGAAGGTATCAAACAAGCCGTGGTCTTGCATCAGATGGTATTATAGGCTGTAATACTTGGCGTTCTTTACAAGAAGATGTTGTTGGAACTGGTAGAACTTCTACAACAATTGATTAATATCATTTTAAATAAAAATTTCCCAAAGATTATTTTCATAATTTCTTGGGAAATTTTATGCTTTTATCCTGTTTTACTCAAAATTTCTTTTTTCATTTTTCCTATAATTTTCTTTTCTAGTCTGGATATGTAGCTTTGTGATATTCCTAACATATCTGCAACTTCCTTTTGTGTTTTTTCATATCCTGTTCCAAAGCCAAATCTTAATTCCATGATATTTTTTTCTCTTTTGTTTAGTTTTTCCATTGATGCTTTTAATAAAGATTTATCGACCTCGTCTTCTATTCTCCTTGAAGTTACATCATTATCTGTTCCTAAAATATCTGATAGTAGAAGCTCGTTTCCGTCTCCGTCTTGATTTAATGGCTCATCAATTGAGATTTCTCCTTTTATCTTATTGCTCCTTCTTAAGTGCATCAATATTTCATTTTCTATGCACCTTGAAGCATAAGTTGCAAGTTTAATTTTTTTGTCTGTGTTAAATGTGTTTATTGCCTTCATTAGGCCTATTGTTCCAATAGAAATTAAATCTTCTATTCCAACACCTGTGTTTTCAAACTTTTTTGCAATATATACAACAAGTCTTAAATTTCTTTCGACAAGTGTTTGTCTTGCTTCTAAATCTTTATTTGCGAGCTTTTTTAGGAGTTCATTTTCCTCTTCTGGTTCAAGAGGCGGTGGCAATGTTTGACTCCCTGCAATATAAAATATGCCATCGCAGTCTATGTCGTCCTGTTGCATATATTTTAAATATATGTTGTTAAAATTAAGTTTTAATATTTCTAGTATATTCAAATTTATTTTCACTCCCTTCTTCTAAAATTCCAAGTCCAACAATACCTGTGTATTCTTGATTTTTCGTTATACTTTTGTCATATATTCCAATTATTACTTTTTTTACATTTTTTATAATTCCATCGAATTCAATCAAAACATTATCTGGCTTAAAACCAAGTAGCATACAGTTTTGCGCTCCTAATGAGGAAAATGGTATTAACCTAAATCTAGGTACTTCTTCTTCGCTAATTTTGTCAAAATCACCAGATATGATGTTTTGCAAGTTTTCTAATATGTTTTTGTCTATTATTTCTACTAATTTACTTTTTTCTACAACTATAACAGATGCGCCTGTTATTGGTTCTTTTAGCAAGTTGCCTGAATCTACTATTGCATGCAAATTAACTTTTTTATTTTTATATAATATTTCTACTTCACAAAACATATCATTTTTACTGATTCTATTTTTTATTACTTTAAAGGCTATATTTAATAAAATTAAACCAATCATTGCTCCTAAAAATGCAATTTTTATAGGATAACTACCTATTAATTGTCCATTTTTATATAATATATTTTGCGGTTTTATGTAATATAAAAGTGCAAATGCACATCCTCCAAAGACAAATGATGTTAGGTAAAATATTATTATTTCTTTAAAAGCATTTTTTAGATTCGGAGGTGCAAATGCTATGTATACCATTGCAATTGAAAGTCCTAATTGGATAAATATACTTGAATAGAGCGTATTTTTACTTATATATTTTCCAATTACATAAAGTGCTCCAAGAGCACTCCCCATTATTATCCTAAAAAATTTGCATTTTGTTTTTGTAACGATTCCTGTTGCAATTAGTATTATGCTATTCATACATATATTTTCTATAAAGACTACATCTAAATATATAGTCATTTATTATAGCACCACCTCCTTGCTTGTTTTAATTATTATAGTTTGTATTTATTTAAAATGCTGTCAAATTCTCGGGTAGAAAAAAAGAAATTTACTTATTTTTTAGACTTTTTAATTATTTTTTAGATTATAATTTTCTAATTTTTTTATTTATTTTGTCTTTTTATGTTATTTTTTTAAAATTGCTTGCACTAACTTTATTTTGCATATATAATAAGCAGTATAGAAAGGATTGATTTTATTAATGAATAGAACTAAGAGAAAAATATTTGAAACTTCTATGAATTTATTTGCAACTAAGGGCTATGATGCAACAAGTATTGAGGAAATAACTTCTGTTGTTGGTGTTGCTAAAGGAACGTTGTATTATCATTTTTCAAGTAAAGAAGAAATCTTTAACTTTCTTGTAGAAGAAGGCATGAAACTTTTGCAAAATAGCATTTCTATTAAAATTGCTAATTGCCATACATTGGAAAGTAAGCTAAAAGCTATACTTCTTATTCAAATAAAAGTTATGACTAAATATGAAGATTTTATGACTATTGTTCTAAGTCAGGTTTTAGGCAAGGAAAGTAGAAATTTGACTTGCAGAAAATTTGTATTTGAGTATATAAATATGATTGAAAAAATTATCCAAGATAGCATTGATAATCGGTGAGTCTACTTCACTAAAAATAGAAGATAGCCCTAAGATTCTTGCTTCTGGGCTATTTGGTATTACTTATTCTATTTTATTATATAAAATAAAAAACGGAGATGACATAAGCATCCCCGAGCTTTATAAAGAATATGAGAAAATAATTTTTAGCAAGTATAAGTAAGAAAATTTATATAAAGTTTTTTACAAAACTTCTTCTATGTATTGGGCATAGTCCATGCTCTTTTATTGCTGAAATGTGCAAAGCTGTTCCGTATCCTTTATGTTTTGCAAATCCATATTCTGGATATGCTTTATCATAAGTGAGCATTATTCTATCCCTTGTAACTTTTGCAATGATTGATGCTGAAGCAATTGAATAGCTTAGTGCATCTCCTTTTATAATTGATTTATATGGAATTCCTAATGTGTTTATATTTGTTAAGGCATCAACTAAAATTATATCTGGTTTTACTTTAAGTTCTTTTACAGATGTCGTAAGTCCTAGTTTTGTTGCTTGTAATATATTTATTTCGTCAATTTTGTTTTCGTCAATTATTCCAACTGAATAGCTAATTGCTTCATTTATTATCTGTTCATAAATTTTTTCTCTTCTTTTTTCTGATATTTTTTTAGAATCATTTACTCCTTCTATCATTGAATCTTTTGGCATTATAACGCTTGCTACAACTACTGGTCCTGCAAGTGGTCCACGTCCCGCTTCGTCTATCCCGCAAATATATTTTGCTCCATTTTTATAAATCTCATTATCAATTTCCTTTAGTTTATTTAATCTTGTAAGTTCTTTTTCTGTCATTATATTTTCATCCCTTTTTGCCATAAATTCGTTTTCAAAAGAAGTAATTGTACGTTTATTTTCCTGTATATGCTTTTATTTCAGATAATTTTTTAAATTCTTTATCGTCTATTGCAACTCCTCTTTCTCTTCCTGCTCCATCTATTTGTATGTATGCTACATCAACTTCTTTTTCAGCATCGTCTAGTGCATAGTCTACATAGAATTTTACGCTTCCGCTTTCGTCTGATTCCTTCATGCCTAGCTTATTTAAGCCTTTTACTCCCATATCTATTAAATCACCCATAGATAATAAATACCAGCCTTGGAATTCGCCTTCTCCTTCTTGTTTTACGCCATATAGACCATCTTCTTCTATTTCTCCTATTGCTTTTTTCTCTGCTAAAATTTTACATTTACTTTGTATTAATAATAAAGCTGTTTCAACGTTTTCAAATTTTGTTACTCCTAATATATTTACGCTTACAGATACAGCTGCTCCTGTGATTATTATTAATACTAATACTGTTATAGCTAATGCTAATAGTGTTATTCCTTTGTTATTTTTTAATATATTCATTTTATATCAATCCTTTCTTAGATGTTTTTATTATATCCGATTTGTATTTTTTTAGCAAGACATTATTGAATAAAATATTGCTATTTTTGATATTTTCTTATATAATACTTGCATGAGAAATGTTGTAGTAAATAGTAAATTTAATAATAAGCCAGTATTTTCATTTTTAAAAGAGGAATTTCCTTCTCTCTCAAAAAATACATTTTATAAGGCATTAAGAAAAAAAGATATAAGGGTTAATAATATAAAAATTTCTGAAAATGTTAATGTATATGAAGGCGATAATGTAACTGTATATATTTTAGATGAATTGCTTTTTAGTAATTTTGATTTAAAAATTGTATATGATGATGAAAACATTGCTATAGTATATAAGCCTAAAAATATTGAAGTAACCGGTACAAATTCTTTATCTTATATGATGCAGGAAAAGTATGGAAATTCTATAATGCCATGTCATAGATTAGATAGGAATACAGAGGGGTTAGTTATTTTTGCAAAGTCAAATGAGGCATTGGAAATTATGCTTTCTAAATTTGAAAATCAAGAAATTGTTAAATATTATAAATGTAGAGTTGTTGGATTTTTTGAAAAAAAGCATGATATTTTACAAAGTTATCTTTTCAAGGATAATAAAAAGGCAGTTGTTTATATTAGTAATATTAAGAAAAAAGGATATAGACCTATTAAGACTGAATATTCAGTTTTAGAGGAAAATAAAAAGGAAAATTTTAGTATTTTGGAAGTTATCCTTCATACTGGTAGAACTCATCAGATTCGTGCACACTTAGCTTATGCACACCATCCTATAATTGGTGACCGGAAAATATGGTAATGCCAAGATTAATAAGTTGTTTGGTGAAACAACACAAAATTTGATTGCATATAAGTTACTTTTTGATTTTAAGTCTGATTCTGGTATTTTAAATTATTTAAGTGGCAAAGAAGTATCTATAGACCAAAGTTTTTAACTTACTTTGGTCTATTGTCGTTTATATTATAGACTTATATTTGGAAAGTTTCCATTATTTATATATCTACTTACGTTTTTCGCACTTATTCCTGTGCTTATTGAAATATTTTGGACTGACGAATAATTATTATTCTCTTCAAAATAATTTTTTAACTTAAAAATATCTAATCTATCTTTTGGCATACAACTTGTGCATACATCTCCATCTGTAACAAAAAAACATCCACAACGAGCGCATTTTTTAAATTCCATTTTCTTCAATCCTTTCTTCTGTTCGTTTAAATTTTTTCTTTCGACATTATTTTACCACAAAATAGTATAAAATAAAATAGAATTTTTTAATTTTTTTATTTTTTA
>CANRAW010000049.1 GCA_947628715.1 uncultured Clostridia bacterium | reverse complement strand
ATTACAAAAGAAATACATTTATATTACATTTATGTTACATTATTGAAAAAAATGTGAATTTAAAATATAATAAAATCGAAAAACAAAAGATTATTGTTGGAGGTAAAGATATGGAAACTTTTGCTGACTATATCTTAAACGAAAAAGACTATGCAAAAAAAATGCAGATAGTGTATTTTCTAAAAAAGAAAACTAATATATTTTTTGATAATTCAGTTGTATTAAAGGCAGAATTAGCAAGATTATTTATAGAAACAATGAAAATAGATGTTGACGAAAATCTTGTAGTTACGGCGTGTCTTTTATATGCGTGCAAAAAAGATATTAAATGTTATGACATAGAAAAAATAAGAAGATATGCACTAGATGGAGCAGAATATCTTGCAACACTTGGCTTTTCAGATAGATTTTGCAAGATATGTACAGAAGTGAACAGATACTTAAATAATGAAGATAGAGAAAAAGAAAGTGACATATTAGAGCTTGTTGACAACTTCGGTGGTCTTGTTTTAGATAGACCAGAAAGGAAAGCTTTTCCAATTGACGAGGCAATGAACTTACTAGAAAATAGAAACTTAAAAGATGTTGGAAATAGATATTTAAGCAAATTTAAAGAATTTGTTTATTTAAAGAAGGAGGCAACAGCATGAGAGATTTATTTGGAAATAATAATTTGCATTTAAGAGATACTGCAACTCAAGTAAATCCGGATATTTTAAATGCAGTTATGCTTGCAAAATTAACAAAAGATCCAGGAGATTTTATTGACTGCTTATATGGCGGAAAAACTTTAGAGGATGTAAATGGACCAAAAGAAACAAGAATTGTAGAAGATTTCGAAAGTGAGAGATAAAAAAGAAATAAAATGTACGAAGTATTTGCAGATTTACATATACACATAGGAAGAACAAAAAATAATAAACCTATAAAAATAACGGCAGCAAGAAGCCTTAATTTTGAAAACATTGCTAAAGAATGTGTAGAAAGAAAAGGCATAAATATTGCACGGAATAATTGATTCAGCCTCTCCTTATGTAATAGAAGATATAGAAGACTTTTTGCAAAATGGAGAAGCCAAAGAATTAAAAAATGGTGGAATTATATATAAAGATAAATTATGCATAATATTAGGGAGCGAAATAGAAACATCGGAAATAACAGAAGAACGGAAAAACAGGTAGCGCTCATAATTTATGCTATTTTCCATGTCTTAAAGATATAAAAGGATTTTCTAAAGAAATGGAAAATCACATAAAAAATATAACATTAAGCTCGCAAAGGGCAGATATATCAGCTTATGAATTAATTGATATTGTAGAAAAGTATAACGGAATTCTTATACCAGCTCATGCTTTTACGCCACATAAAAGTTTTTATGGCAATTGTACAAGAAGGCTAGAAAGAATTTTTAAAGAAAAATACGATAAAATACCTGCAATAGAATTAGGGCTTAGTGCTGATACTTTTCTTGCAGACCAAATATCTGAGTTAGAAGAAAAAACATTTTTAACAAATTCAGATGCACATTCACTTCCAAAAATTGCAAGAGAGTATAACAAGATGCAAGTTGAGGATATATCATTTAAAGAATTACTTATGGCTATAAAAAATGAAGATGGCAGAAAAATATTATGTAATTATGGGTTAGATCCAAAACTTCGGTAAATATCATAGAACATATTGTGAAGTATGCAATAAAAGAATAGAAGGAAAAGCACCTGTTATAAAATGTGACAGCTGTGATAGTAAAAATATTACAATGGGTGTTTTAGACAGAATAGAAATAATAAAAGATAAAGACGAGACAAAAAGCCCAGCAAATAGACCTCCATATAAATATCAAATACCTCTTAGTTTTATACCAGGAGTTGGAAATAAAGTAATAAGCAAATTATTGGATAATTTTGAAACAGAAATGAATATATTACACAAATTATCTTATGACGATATAGAAGCTGTATGTGGGAAAAAAATTGCCCAAAATATTACAGATGCTAAAATGCGGAAAGCTAGAAATATTAGCAGGTGGCGGACGGAGTATACGGAAAAGTATGCGAAACAAATATTAATTAAAAATAATAAAAAGGTTCTTTTTTAAATTTGTATTACATAAACATTGATTAAGAAAATATAAAAAGAGGTATATGTAATGCAAAACAAAAGAATCGTAAGAGCAAGAAAAAACTCAGAAATGGGGTTATTGCAAAATCACATTATAAATAACTTAAGAAATTATATTATTATTTTAATCATATTTTTAGTTCGGAATTATACTAGGAATTCTTTTTATAAATAATATAGAAGAAAATAATGCAAATGAAATAAGTACATATATTACAGGTTTTATAGACAAAGTTAAAGGTAATGCAAGTATAGATTACGTAAAATTATTTATTAGCTCACTAAGACAAAATTTGTTAATTGCATTATTATTGTGGTTTGCAGGACTAACTGTAATTCGGTGTATTTGTTGTATATGGGGCAATATGTTTTAGAGGATTCTGCTTAGGCTATAGTATTTCTAGTATAATTGCTACACTTGGAGTTAGAAGCGGAGGAATATTTATTTTTTCATGCTTATTTTTGCAAAACATAATATTCATCCCAGCAATTTTTGCTCTAGCTAATAGTCGGAATAAGATTATATAAATCTATTATGAAAGATAAAAGACGAGAAAATATAAAAGTAGAAATATTAAGACATACATGCTTTTGTGCGATAGTTACTATTATGCTAATTTTAGCGTCTTTTATAGAAACTTATGTATCTTCAAACATATTTATATGGGCAGTAAATATTTTATAAAATTTCAAAAAATCTATTTACAATTTTTGCTTAATTTGATATAACATATATATCTTATGTTAATAAAAAATTAGATGTTAATAAATAGTCTACATCTGCTAAAATATAAAAAAAGTGGGGAAGGAATGAGATAAAAAATGCAAAAGCAAATTAAAAATTTTTTAGACTTTATAGAAAATGATAAAAAGGTATCACAAAACACTTTACAATCATATAAAAGGGATATACTACAATATGAAAACTATATAGAAGAAAACAAAATTAACTACTTAAAACTTGATGAAGACGGAATAAGAGAATATCTTAAATATATGAACGATATTGGTAAAAAAAGTTCTACAATATCAAGAAGTCTAGCTTCAATTAGATCATTCTATCAATATTTATTAAGAGTAAAAAAGGTAAAAAGAGACCCAACAGAAGGAATACAATCACCAAAGATAGAAAAAAGAGTACCATCAGTTTTAACTTCTCAAGAAGTTGAATTATTACTTGAACAACCAAAAAATGTTGATTTAAAAGGAATAAGAGATAAAGCAATGCTAGAATTTGCTTATGCAACAGGTATGAAAGTAACAGAGATAATCTCATTAGATATTAATGATGTAAACTTAGAGGAAGGATTTGTAACTTGCAAAGGAAAAGATAAAACGAGAAATATTCCATTAGGTTCATTATCACTTAAAGCATTAAAAGATTACATTGAAAATGCAAGAAATATATTAATAAAAGACGAAAATATTACAGCATTATTTGTAAACACAAACGGTCAAAGATTAACAAGACAAGGATTCTGGAAAATTGTAAAATATTATAAAGAGCAAGCACATATTACAAAAGAAATAACACCACACATATTAAGACACTCATTTGCAACACATCTTTTGCAAAATGGGGCTGACTTAAAAGCAATACAAACAATGCTAGGACATTCTGATATATCATCTACACAAATATATATGCAATTTCAAGATGCAACAATACAAAATATATATAAAAAAGCTCACCCAAGAGCATAACAAAGATAAAGAAAGTCTGCCATAAAAAATATGATATGGTAGACTTTTCTTTAAAGAGGTTTTTTAAAAGAAAGGAGATAAAAATTTGAGAAGAGAAGAAAAAAAGAAAAATGAAAATATTGAAATGCTAGGAAAAGTCATAGAAGAAAAGAAAAAGATACCTAAAGAAGTAAGAGAAAAAATTAATTCAAAAGTTTTCGAAAATATGGTAATTGCAGCTATTTTAATGATATATTTAGCATCTTTAAACTTTGGGATGAATAATATTCCAACAGAAAATTATATAATGGATTTAAAAGTTTTTTCAGTGATGACACTTATAATTACTATAATGATTTTTGAATATGCTTATAAAAAAGATATTGATGCTATGTGGATACACGGAATAGAAATAATGGCAATATCAATATTTACTTTATATCTCATTTATTTGTATTCTATATACTATGCAAATTTTGGAACATTGATAGTATCTGTTGCTATTTTATATTTAACATATTATGCTATAAAAATTGTAATAATACAAAGAAGAATAGAAAAAGAATATAGTGAAAGTTTAATTGATATTGGAGAAATAGTAAAAAAATAATAAAAGAAGGGAAGAAATAAAATGGAAAAATGTTTATTATTAGGAAATGGTGGAAGAGAAGCGGTTATTGCTGAATATGTTTCAAAAGATTATAGCCTATATTCAATAATGCCTTATGAAAATCCTAGTATATCAAATTATGTACAAGCCTCAAAAGGAAAATTTATCATTGGAAATCCATTTGACAAAGAGCTTGTAAAAAAATTTATACAAGAAGAAAAAATACAAAACTGTGTAATAAGCAGTGACAACTTACTTCAAGATGGACTAATTGATTTAGCAAGAGAGCTTGGACTTAAAACTTTTGGACCAACATCAAAAGGTGCAAAAATAGAGTGGAGCAAAACCTATGCACTTGATATTGTAAAAAAACTTGCTCCAGAAATGGTAATAAATAATTACAATGTAACTAATATCGAAGATTTAAGAAAAGCTATAGATAATTATAACGACGATAATTTCGTAGTAAAACCAGAAGGACTTACAGGAGGAAAAGGAGTTAAAGTTGGTGGAGTACATTTTCACGGAAAAGAAGAAGGATATAACTATGCAAAAGATTGTTTAAAAGAAAGCGGTAAAGTTATTATCCAAGACAAAGTAGAAGGAAGAGAATTTACGGTAACTGGATTAACAGACGGAAAAAATATAGTAATTACACCAACAACATTTGACTATCCATACAGATTTGACGAAGACAAAGGACCAGGAACAGGTGGTATGGGATGCCTTGGATTTGATAATGGATTACTTCCATTTTTAACTAAAGAAGATATTGAAATATGCCATAATTTAATGAAAAAAACAATAGAATATGTCAATAAAGATTCACTAGAATTCAATGGTGTTATTTATGGAGGATTTTTTAAATGCAGTGATGGAATTAAATTCATTGAATTCAATGCTAGATTTGGTGATCCAGAATCTTTGAACATATTAAATGCTATTGAAACGCCTTTTGCAGAATTATTTAAAAACATCCAAAATCAAACTTTAAGTGATTCAAATTGCAGATTCAAAAAAATAAATACATTTACAGTTTATGTAGTTAGCCCAAATTATGCAATAACATCTTCTAAGGAACCATGCAAATTCACTTTAAAAAAAGAAGAAATTGAAAAACAAGGAGCGAAAATTTATTTCGCAAGCACAAAGCATATAGAAGGTAATAATTACGAAAGTGTAGGAAATTCAAGATTATTTGCAGTTGTTTGCACTGCAGAAAATATGGAAGATGCAAAAGAAAAAGTTTATAATGCTCTAAAAGGAAATGTTGATTCTATTTTAAATTATAGAAAAGATATAGGCACTATGTATATACATTAGAAGATTATTAAAAATATATTGACAAAGAAATGTATAAAATATATTATAAGTATATATTAAAAGTAGGAGGAAAAGTGTATGAAAATAAAAAGTAAAATGTGTATAGTATTAATGTTGATACTTGTTTTAACAGTAGCAATTTTTAATACTAAATCTTATGCAACAGATACTGATGAAGCAATGCCAATTTCTGAGAACTCTGAGGAAAATCAAGATACAGATGCTGAAGAAATGAGCGGTCAAGGTATGCAAATATTATCAGAGGACGATTTTAAGTTAAATGAAGGAGATTTATTTGTTTTATTTAACGAAGAAGGCGCAACTGATACAACTTATGTTATGGATAAATTTGTAGAAGGAAACGCTTATATTATTGCAGATAGTGTAAAAATTACAGGACAAATAAATGGTGCATTGTTTGTATTAGCAAAAAATGTTGAAATAGCAGAAGGTTCTGATATTGTTACACATGCGTATATATGTGCAGAAAATATAACAATGTCTGGGTTTACAACTGATTTATATGCTGTAACTGAAAACTTTAATTTTACAAATTCAGGAATAATTAACAGATATTTAAAAATGGCAACAGTTAGTGCAAAATTATTTGGAACAGTTGGAAAAGATGTAAATTTAACAGCATCTGATATTGATGTTTATGAAGATGACGAAAATGTATTTACTTGCCATGGAAACTTTAATTATTCATCTCAAAGCGAAATAAGCGAAATAGATAAGGCAAAAATAAGTGGAGAAGTTAAATATACTGAAGAAAAAAATGCAGAGCCAGTAGCACCAAGCATAGGAGATTACATTTCAGATGCTGCTGAAAATGTTGTATTTATGGTAGTCATATATGCTCTTACAATATTCTTAGCACCAAAATTTGTTGAAAAATCAAAAGAATATGCTTCTAAAAGGTCATTACTTGCATTTGGAATAGGAATTGCATTTACAATATTACTTCCAATAATAGCATTTATATTATTATTTACAATGTTCGGAGCAGGAGTTGCACTTGCATTAGTAATTGCATACTTTGGAATAATAATGATTAACAGTGCAATTGTAACAATTGTTATAAATGAATTTGTTTGTACAAAAGTACCAGAATGTAATGAAATGGGCAAAAAGATTGCAATGATAATACCAGTTTCACTTGTAATATATATAATTAGACAAATACCAATTATTGGAGGAATTGCATCACTTATAATCTTCTTTGTAGGTGTTGGAATTACAGTCCTTTACCAATTTGATAAAAGAGAAAAGAAAAAAGAAATAGCAGAATAAAGTTTTTTTAAGGAGGATAAAATGGATTATTTAGAAAAATATGAAGAATGGTGTACTAACGAAATATTTGACGAAAATACTAGAAATGAACTTAAAGCATTAAAAGGAAATGATAAAGAAATAAAAGAAAGATTTTACCAAGACTTGGAATTTGGAACAGCAGGATTAAGAGGAATAATAGGTGCTGGAACAAATAGAATGAACGTATATACAGTTGGAAAAGCAACTCAAGGACTTGCAAATTTCATAGTAAAAGAAAAAGGAGAAGAAAGAGGCGTTGCAATAGCTTATGACTCAAGACACATGTCACAAGAATTCAGTGAAATGGCTGCATTATGTTTAAACGCTAACGGAATTAAAACATATAGATTTGATTCATTAAGACCAACTCCAATGCTTTCATTTGCAGTAAGAGAACTTAACTGCATTGCAGGTATTGTAATAACTGCAAGCCATAATCCTCCAGAATATAATGGATATAAAGTATATTGGGAAGACGGCGCACAAATAGTTGCTCCAAAAGATAAAGAAATAATAAATGAAGTTAATAAAGTTCAAGATTATGCTGAAATAAAAACAATGGATAAAGAAAAAGCTGTAAGTTCAGGTCTATATCATGTCATAGGAAAAGAAATAGACGATAGATACATGGAAGAAATAAAAAAACAATCTCTTAATATGGACGTAATAAAAGAAATGGCAGACGATTTAAGCATAGTTTATACGCCATTACATGGAACAGGAAACCTTCCAGTTAGAAGAATTTTAAAAGAAATAGGCTTCAAAAAAGTATATGTAGTTCCAGAACAAGAACTTCCAGATGGAGATTTCCCAACTGTTAGTTACCCAAATCCAGAAGCTAAAGAAGCATTTGAACTTGCACTAAAACTTGCAAAGGAAAAAAATGCAGACGTTGTACTTGCAACAGATCCAGATGCAGATAGATTAGGTGTATATGCAAAAGACCCAAAAACAAATGAATATGTATCATTTACAGGAAATATGTCAGCACTTCTAATTGCAGAATATATCTTATCTGAAAAGAAGAAAAGAAATATGATTCCAGCCAATGGAGCAGTTGTCTCAACTGTTGTATCTTCTAATATGACATCTGCAATCGCAAAAGAATATAATGTAAAACTAATAGAAACTTTAACAGGATTTAAGTATATAGGAGAGCAAATAAAATTATTTGAACAAAATAATTCTTATGAGTATTTATTCGGCTTTGAGGAAAGCTACGGATTTCTTGCCGGTACACATGCAAGAGATAAAGACGCTGTAGTGGCTGTAATGCTACTTTCGGAAGCGGCAGCATTTTACAAGAAACAAGGTTTAACATTATGGGAGCAAATGATTAATATATATGAAAAATATGGATATTACAGAGAAACATTAGCAACTATGACTTTAAAAGGAATAGAAGGACAAGAAAAAATAAAACAAATAATGGAAAGACTAAGACATACAAGAATAGAAAAAGTAGGAGATTTTAAAGTAGTAGAAACAAGAGACTATCAAAACAAAGTTACAAATAATTTAGTAACAGGAGAAAAAGGAGTTACAACTCTTCCAACATCAAATGTATTATATTTTGCACTAGAAAATGATGCTTGGTGCTGTGTAAGACCATCAGGAACAGAACCTAAAATTAAATTTTATATGGGTGTAAAAGAAAAAACGATGGAAACAGCAGACAAGAGATTAGAAGAACTAAAAGAAGCAATGCTAAAGGTATGTGAAGAATAATTTAATGTAAAGAATCCCTACTAAAACGGGGATTCTTTAGCTTTAATAAAGGATAAAAAATACTGGTAAAAATTTTCTACAAAAAATTTAAAATATTTTTAAAAAAAGTATTGACAATTGCATTTTAAAATTGTATAATAAAAAAGCTCTGTGAGTGAAGAGCAAAAAAGTACATTGAAAAGTAAACAAAAAATCCTTTAAGAGACCAAGCGGAAGTGTATTGAAAAAATACATGAAAGTATAAAAATAATGATGAAGTTAATGAGTTAAGAAAACTCAAAATATAGTTCTCAAAATCAGAGAACACAGTTTCGAGTCAGAAGCGAGCAGTACAAGG
>CANRAW010000048.1 GCA_947628715.1 uncultured Clostridia bacterium | reverse complement strand
GACACCAATAACAATAGAAAAAGACGGAATAAGGACAATAGAGATAGTTGTAGAAGATAGAGCAGGAAACGTATCAGCCCCACAAGAAGTAGAGATATATAAAGATAGCACGAAGCCAGAATTTATAACAGACGAAATAAATATAACAGATGTAACAACAAATAGCTTTAAAATAAATACACAGGCAACAGATAACTTATCAGGAAATCCAACAAGAGACCCAAGTTACAAAATAATGTATAAATATACAGTAAAGACACAAAATGGAGATCCATTAACATTACAAAATAATGTAACAGAAAATAATACATATACAGTAACAGGGTTAACACCAAATGTAATGTATATAGTAACAATAGAAGCAACAGACATGGCAGAAAATAGGACAACATATACAGATAAACAGCAAAAAACAAAAGGAGAATTGTTACAACCAGAGATAAAATTCGAGCCAAGTTCTCCAAATGAAAATGGATGGTATAATCAAAGTGTAAAAGCAATAATAACAGATACAGCAACACAAGAAAGAACAGGTTCAGAGCATATAGTATATCAAATAACAGGAAAGAACAAAGAAATAGGAGATCCAAGAAAAGTAGAAACAATATTAGATGGAGAAGGAAGTATTGATGTAACAGCACATGTAGTTGATGCTGAAGGAGTAGAATCAAAAACAAATACAAAAACAGCATTAATAGATAAGACAAAACCAGATGCACCAACAGTTGAAGCAAAGGCAGGACCAGACGGAGATAACAATTGGTATAAACAAAATGTATCAGTAACAATAAGCGATATAAGAGACAAAGAAAAAGTAAATGTAAATAAAATCTCAGAAGTCGACAAGGTAACATATAGTATAGATGGTGGAGCAGAAAAAACAATAACGATTGCAGACACAAGTACAACCCAAACAGACATAACAAATGCAATAACAGAAGATGGAAGACACACAATTAAAGCATGGACTCATGATAAAGCAGGAAATAAATCAGATGTATCAAATGTATTAAACATAAATAAAGACGGAACAAACCCAAACAAAGCAGAATTAGCAGTTGGAACAGCCGATTATCATACAATTAAAGTAACAGCAAAAGGAGAAGACGCAACATCAGGAGTAGCAAGTTATGAGTTCCAAAAGTCAACAACAATTGCAGAAGAAGGATTCAAAACAGTAGAAACAATACAAGCATCAGAGTTAAATGATAGTGGAACATGTGAATATACTTATGACGGATTAGATACAGCAACGACGTATTATTTTAGAGTAGTTGTAACAGATAAGGCAGGAAACAAGACAACAAGTAGTATACAAAGAGGAACAACAAAAGGAGATTTATTTGCACCAAGTATAGAGCTAACAAGTACCGAGAAAAACGATAAAATGGAGCAAGCAAATGACGAAATATGGCGTAAAGGAAATATTACGATAATAATAACAGATACAGCAGAAGAGTCAAAAACATATGCAACCAAAGTAAAATATCAAATAAAGGATAATACAGGAAAAGTAGTAAAAACAGATACAGGAACATTGCCATTAACTGTGCAAGATGCAATAACAACGGATGACAAAAAATATACAATAGAGGCATGGACAATAGGAAGAGAAGATACGCAAATATCAAAAGATGCAGGTACAAGAACGGTAAAAAGGGATGCAACAGCACCAAATGTAGCTCAATTAGCAAAAGGAACGGAGACTTATAACGCAATTACAGTAACAGCTACAGGAGCAGATGCTACATCAGGAGTTGCAAGTTATGAACTCCAAAAATCAGCAACCAGTGAAGAAAAAGGATTCCAAACAGTAGATACAAAACAAGCATCTACTTTAACAAATAGTGGAACATTTGAATATACTTATGGAGGATTAAATACAGCAACAACGTATTATTTTAGAGTAATCGTAACAGATAATGCAGGAAATAAAACAACAAGTGAACAAGTAAAAGGAACAACGTTAGGTGACTTACTTGCACCAAAAATAGAGCTAACAAGTAGTAGTGCAGAGGATTCAACTATTATGGATGCAGGAAATGATGGAAGCTGGAGAAAAGGAAATATTACGATAACAATAACAGATACAGCTGCTGCAGATAAAACATCAGCAAAAAAGATAAAGTATCAAATAACAAAAGGAAGTCAAATAATAAAAACAGAAACAGCAGAAAAAACAAATGTAACATTAACAAATGAAATAACAGAAGATGGAACATATAAAATAGAAGCATGGGCATTAGGAAATGATACAAAAGATATATCAGATGTAACAACAAGAGCAACTAAAAGAGATACAGTACCACCTGCTCAGCCAACACAAACAGGAGAAATAAATGGGCAAAAGAAAATAAAAGATGGAGTATGGTATACAAGCCCAAGTGTAACAGTAACATTACAAGCAGGAGAAGATCCAGACCCAAGTTCAGGAATAAAGCAAATAATATATGGAAATACTAACTCAAAACTTGACAAAAATTTACCAGGGGCTTCAGGGTCAATAATAATAACAGAAGAAGGAACGACAGAAATATATGCAAAAACAGAGGATAATGCAGGAAACATAACAAAAGATGGTGCATATACAATAACAATAAAGAAAGATTCTCAGCCACCAACAAAAGCAAAATTAACATTAAAAGGAGAAGCCGGAAAAGATACAATTACAGTTACAGCAGAAGGAGAAGATGCTACATCTAAAGTTGCAAGTTACAAATTCCAAAAGAGTATAGAAAGTTCTACAGAAGGCTTTGAAGATGTAGAAACCCAAACGAGTACAGCCACCAGCCTAGAATATACTTATAAAGATTTGAAAGATGGAACGAAATATTACTTAAGAGTAGTTGTAACAGATAATGCAGGAAATGAAACGACAGGAGAAGCAATAGAAGTAACAACAATTAAGGGTGAACCAAAAGTAGGAGACTATGTAAAATATCAGCCTTGGATAGACGAAGCAACATACAATGCAAATGAAAAAGAAACAGATGCAGATGGAAAAGCAAAAGATATAAACTATTATTCAGGAGTAAACGATGCAGAAGCTGCTGGGGAAGCAATAACAAAAAACACACCTCATACAACAGAAAAACTTGACTGGAGAATATTGAGCATGGAAAATAATACGCTAATATTGATACCAGATAAAACAACTGACTGGAATTTGACATTGTATGGTGAAATGGGTGTTAACAATGGTATCCAACTATTAAACCAACTTTGCGAGACATGTTATTCTTCTTTTGAACTCGGTTCCCAGGGTACTTCGATTGACATATTCCTAATAAATGATATAGAACGGAATAAATTTGAGCAACTATAACCGTGCGGCTACCTCTTCCGGTTCCAACTACAATCTGTTTCGTCGTACTCCAAAAGAATTAGACCTAGGTTCAAATAGGTTCTGGTCCGTAGAATGCTTAGATGTTGCGTTGCCAGGTGTCTCTGGTCCTGTAAATACTCGGCCTCCCTTCTGAGTTCGCTGCAATTGGTTCCTTCTGGTTTGCGTCTTCAGCCAACAGTAAACCCGTAACTTACGGGCTTGGTCACATGGGTCTCTTACAGCCTGGGGACTTAGTATACAGCCCGGGATTTCGGAGCCTACCTATATTTAAAAGCTCCCTTATTAGACACAAGTATCTCAACTACGGCTGGCGGAAACGATTACAGATACCACATGGAGACGAGCCACGTCCTACCTGTTGTTACGCTATCACTGCAAACGACGCTACTTGGAGAAGAGGGGTCTGGTACGAAGGAGGACCCATGGAGTCTAGACCCAGTCGACCTAATAGGCAAATATATAGACTATAAAAACTTTATTGACGGAACGGTTGGCGTTACATACTACAATGCCGATGCAACAGGAGTAAGTGAGGACCCAGATTATACAACTGATGGCAAATACGGAATCAACCACTACTCAAGCGGAGATGGCGTAACATCAACACAGAAAAACTCAGCTGCACCAACAACAGAAGACTTAAACTGGAGGATATTTAAAATAGCAGGAAACGAAATGACACTAATATCAGAAAATCCAACAACATATACACTAAGATTATATGGCGAAGAAGGATATAACAACGCAGTAAAATTGCTAAATGACTTATGTAAGATGTGCTATAGTAGTACAAGCTTGGGAACAGAAGCAAGAAGTATAAATATGGAAGACATAGATGCAGTTTCAACATTTAAGGGAACAGATTATTTAGAGTATGGAGAAACATCTAGTCCAAGCAATAAAAATTATCCAAATATATATGCAGAAGAAAAAGATGCAATAGTAAATGACAAGGCAGGAACAAAAGAAAGTAGGAGTACACAAACGCAGTGGTATACGGGATATAGTCAGGCAAGTAACTGGACAACAAAATATACATATTACTATTACAGCATGAGTACAAGATATATGACGAATAAGTACCTAGATTTAATAAGATATAAACCAGGCACAAAAACAAATCAAAGCTATTACTGGGTGGCTTCGCGCTGCGTTAACTGCAGCAGTAGGCGTGCGAATTTCGACGTGTTCTATGTGGGTAGTGGCGGCGTGGACGCGAACAATTTGTTCGACTCGGGCAATTACAGGAACGACGACAATAATTCGGTGCGCCCCGTAGTTACTATCGACCTTAGCAAACTTGATTTAGCAATTCAAAAACCAGATGGTACACTTTATGGAAGCTCGGCAACAGACGAAATCAAGATAACCCCAAAAAAATCGCCATAGCTAGAGAAACATATACAACACAAGCAGAGAACAAAAACATCTTTTAGAAGCTACGCCGCGGAGGCATACTCTTCCTGCGAGCGTGGTTGCAGACCAAACTATCGGTCATATCGGGAACAAAACCGTATGATATAAAGCTCACATTTATTTTCCCCAAGGCAAGGGCATATCCGCTCTTTCCTTGGGGCTTTTTTGCTAAAATTGCAAAAATTTTCTTGATTTATTGCCCCTATTATAGTAGAATAAAGTAAGAATTTTCTATGCCTAAAGCAGGGAGGAAAAATGTTAGGAAAAACAAATGATATACAGGAAAAATTAAAATTTTTAAATTTAGACTTAAATAAAATACCAGATATTTTACTTGAAAAAATTGATAGTGAAATGAAACCAGCAAGGAACTATGAGGAAAAGAAGTACAAAGTATACAAATATGTTCCAATTAGCAAGATAAAAATACTTTTGACTAGGGCAAATAGGCTTAATTCTATACAAGAAAAGTGCAAAATGGCTTCTCCTCTATCAACCTATTTAATTCCAGATGATGAAGAAGGAATATTAAAGCATACAATATTTCTAAAAATGATACAAGAAATGAATATTTCTGAAATAAATGAAATTGAAGAAGAGCAAAAAAAGTTAAAAAAAGATATTCCATTTAAAGTCAAGTATAAGGAAAACTATTTATGGCAGATATATTATTCAGAATATACTAAGAATTACTATATGATAGCGACAATAGAGGATTTAGATTGTTCATGTCTTTTTTATTTGATAAAAGAGCAAATAGAGTATCAAAAGACTAAAAAGGAAAAAGAAATATTTGTGCCAATTAGTTATTTAGATTATTCAAAAAGATATTTTACAAAGTCACAAGCAACAGATATTGAAAAGTATTTATGGCAGTTTACAAAGGATTGGCCTTTGATGTATGAGGTATATGATAAAAAAGAAAATATGAGCTTCCAAATAGTTGGTAATACTGAAGTTTATGATAAAATAAATAGCGTATATAAAATCGTTTTAACAAATAGTGAGGAAGCAACGAAGTTCTATAAACTGCTAAAAGCGTTATTCATATTAGAAACAGAATTCCCAAATAGATATAAATTTGATGCAAGAATTTCAGAAAATGGCGGACTAGAGTTTTTATTTAATTCTAAAACTATAGAGTATGAAAATTTAAGTAAATTTATTAGAGAAGAGTTTTTGAAAAATAAGGCGGAAAGCGAAAAGTTAAATGAAGAAATAGTCGGATTAAATAATGAACTAGAGGAATTAAAATTGCTTGAAAAAGATAAAGAAGAAGAATATTATATGAGACAAAAGCAAGTTGCACTTTATCTTCAATGTAAAAAAAGTTTCTTTGGAAAAATAAAATACTTTTTTACAGGTAAAAAGGAATCGAAAAAGATAAAGAAGAATAAAGAAATGCCTCAAGAAAAGGTAAATGAAGAGGAAACTATAGATGTAATATATGATACAAAAGAGTTTTATACGATAGAAGATTTAATAAGCATAACTAAAATATTAGATAGAATAAGTTTGCAAACAAGAAATGTAAGCCAAGATATAAAAGCACTAAAACAGTCAATAGAAAGATTAAATATAAAGGCTGAAAATACGAGAAAGTACATAGAAGAAATAGAGGAACATAAAAAAAGCATTTTTGAATTTTGGAAGTTTGTAAATAAAGATAGTGTGCTTCGGTCTTAATGAGCCAGAACAGCAGGAGATAAAGCATAATGAAATAGAAAAGACTTTTAACTATATTGAAGATTTAGAGGAATTAGGCAAAAAGTTAGATAAGAAGAATAGGGAGACTTTTTCAAAAGATGAGTTTGAAAGTCTATATATTACAGAAACAAACGCTTTAGAGGATATAAATAATTTAAGAAATGGTGAAAAAGACGATTTTAAAGATAGCATAAAGAATTTAAAGAAAGAGGCATTAGAAACTGAGATATTATTTGCATCAGACGATTTTGATATATTTGGTGCGATGTCTGAGGATAAGACGAAAATAAATAATATTGGAAATACGAAACATAGAGAAATAAAAAGAAGCAAGTTCAGAATATTAGATATAACGAAAAGCACAAAAAATGAGCAGTATGTAAAAAAACTAAGTGAAATAACGAAATATTTAGATAAAGCGCTTGATAGAGCAAAGTTTGGCTTTAAGTTAAATGCTTTTTATGCAAGCACAGTACCACTTAATACGAAAGATTATTGCATTTTACATATAAATCCTAAAAATGCACTTGATGAACTAAAGGATTGTGATAAGATTAATTTATATAACATTAAACTTAATGAGGAAACGAAGGGAATTGCTTTAACAAATATTGCATATTACGATAATGCAAATAGAACTTTACCTCTTGGCATGGACTTATCAGATAAAATAATCTTAGATATGAGTAAACAAAAGCTAGAGCTAAAGAAACAAAAGTTATTTAGAATTAATCAAGAAATAGACGAAATGAAAGCACAGACAAAAATTGTTTGTGTGTATGAATACGTTATAGTAGATGGCTTAGGAGAGGAATGTGATAATTAATTATGAAGGAATTATGCAAAAAATGGGGCATCAAAATTGGAATTGCACTAGCTGTATTAGTTGTATTATGTATTCTTTATTCTATTATATATAGGGTAAATAGTGTAAGAGATATATTTTCTGATATTCAAAATGAAGAGGCAAAACTTACAGAATATATAGTCTATGGAACGCATTTAAACCTAAAAGGAACAGTTGAAATAGGAGAAACTGAGGTAAAAGATGTTGACATATATTTTAGGACTATTAATGAAGAAAATGAGCTAATAGTAGATACAAAATACGAGGTTAATGAAGGAAAAATTAGCTTTTCTACATCTGATTTGATAAATGAAGGAATAGATTTAGAGGCTCTCAAGAGTAATACATATTATGCTTTTGTAAGAGTTCAAATGGCAAATGACAAGTATAAATATTATACTATAGATAATGAAACAGATTATAAAGATGTTGAATATTACACAATAACAAGAAATGGCAAAAATAACAGAGTCTATATCAATTTTGAGAAATATAATTTGGAACAAAGAGAAATAGACTATATGTATATTGGAGTTAATTATGAAAAAGCTCCAGATAATGTATATGATGTAGTTATTGACCCAGGACATGGTGGCTCTGATACTGGTGCACAGTATAATGGCTATGTTGAAGCAAAACTTGCTTTAAAATATGCTAAAGCGGTAAAAGAGGAATTAGAAGATTTGGGCTTAAAAGTAATGATAACGAGAGATGGAACAGAGGGAGAAGAGTACGGAACAAGAACGGTATATAATAAAGATGGAAGAGTAAATATAGTTGGTGCATCAAGGGCTAAGTATGTTTTCTCAATTCACTTAAATAGTATAGAAAAGCCAAATTCATATAATGGGGTTGAAATATATGCTCCGACTAGATGTAATTTAAGTTTTGCAAAGTCATTTGCAGATAATATTGTTAAATATGCAAAAACAAATTATTCTACTTTAGAGGTTAATTATGAGGTAGAAGATGGAGTGTATGTTAGAACCTTTAGAGAAAATGAATTAGAAGAGTCAATTGAATCTGCAAAGAGAAAAGGCTATGAACCTTATGATATAAAAGATTATACACCATATTTATATATGATAAGGGAAATTGGAGGTATTGCAACTGGTGCTTATGTTGATGGAAGAAATACTGGATATGGAAAAAATTTATATTATGACTCGAATATAGGGCTAGAATCATATTTACTTGAAATAGGATATATCAATAATGAAATTGATTTGCATAATATTTTAGAAAATCAAGATGGATATATTGAAGGAATAGTAAAAACTATAAAGGATAATATTTATGGCGAAGACTATGTACCTCCTGTAAAGAAAGAGGATAAAAATACGGTAAAACAAAGAAGTTAAGCATCTTTAAATTTGAAAAAGATTTCATAATGTGGTATAATTAAAGTGAATAAACCCCAAGTGGGTAAAGCAGGAGGACAATGACAATATGTACGAAAAAATGGCGTATTTCTTCGAGAATGTATACACATTCGTTGGAGAACAGGCACAGGACACGGGGACGAGGTTGAAAGCTCGTTTTAGGCAGGAAGAGGATCGTATCCTCAGGTGCCTTAATGAGATGACCATTGGACAGATTATCATGAGCTCGCTTCGGCGACTGATTGTGATTTTGCTTGTGGGATATTTCATCCTGACTGTAATTAGCTACGTGGGAGCTAGTGCCAGAATCTCAGCAGTAGAATCGGAAGCGGCCTACCGCGGAGAGTGGTCGCGAGATTTAATCGAAGACGGAAACGAGGCTCATGAAGCGAAGGAACAGATGGTAGAAAACAATGAAATAGCACGGTGGTGCTACTATTCAGGGTTCTCCTTGATGGGGAGAATCTTAAGAATGGGGGTTATTGTTAGCGCAGTATTAGTCCTCGCATCTCGGGTCTGGCTACTGTACCTGACGGCGGGTTATCTCGCTGTCAAGATATGTCAGCGAAAGTAAAAGAAATCCCCGGAGACTTATTCTAAGGCTCCGGGGAATTTCTGTTTGTTCTGCTAAAAAATAGAATAAAACTATTGACAATAAAGGGCTTTATGATATAATGAACTAAATGAAAGCTAAGCAGGAGGATA
>CANRAW010000047.1 GCA_947628715.1 uncultured Clostridia bacterium | reverse complement strand
GCCCCTTTATATGCAGCGATTGAAAATGGTTATTTTGAAGATTATGGTTTAGATGTGGAATTAATTTTAACCCCAGGAGCAGATAAAGTTAGTGCGGCTGTGTTATCTGGTGATGTTCAAATTGGTTTCTGTGGTCCCGAAAGTTCCATTTATGTTTATAATGGTGGAGAAAAAGATTATATTCAAACCTTTGCTGGTCTTACTAACAGAGACGGTCAATTTATAGTTTCAAGGAAAAAAATGAATAATTTTGAAATGACAGATTTAATCGGTAAGGAAGTTTTAGTTGGTCGTACAGGAGGAATGCCCGCTTTAAATTTTGAAAATGCCTTAAAAAATAGTGATATCGCTAAAGAAGACGTAAACTTAAATTATAGCGTTGAATTTGCCGCTTTATCCGGAGCTTTTATTGGTGGTGATGGAGATTTCGTAAATCTATTTGAACCTAATGCTACAAAGCTCGAAAACGAAGGATATGGCTATGTTGTAGGATCAATAGGTCTATTATCTGGAGAAGTCCCATATACAGCCTTTAATGCGCGAAAAAGCTATATAAAAGAAAATAAAGATACAGTTAGTCGTTTTACTAAAGCTTTAAATGAAGGCTTAAAATTTGTTGCCGAAAATAATGATGAAAAAATAGCTAAAGCCATCGTTAAACAATTCCCGGATTCATCACTAAATGATGTGATAAAAATTGTTAAACGTTACAAAGATAGCGACTCTTGGTTAACAAGTCCATATATTAGTGAAGAAAGTTTTAAAAATTTGCAAGATATAATGATAAATGCTAAGCAACTTGATGATTATGTCCCTTATGATAAGTTAATAAATAACTTTTATAATGAATAATTTATTAGAAATAAAAGATTTAACTAAAACGTACCATACTAAAAAAGAAGATATTAAAGCGATTGATCAATTGTCTTTAAAAGTTCAAGAAGGAGAGTTTATAGCAATTGTTGGCTCTTCGGGTTGTGGAAAATCAACCCTTCTTTCCATATTAGCGGGCTTAGAAGATAAAACGAGTGGAAGTATAGTATTTAATAAAGAAAATTTTACCATAGGTTATATGCTTCAAAATGATTCATTATTCGATTGGTTAACAATTCTTGATAATGCTTTATTAGGATTAGATGTCAAGAAAATGAAAACTTCTGACAACGTTGAATATGTCAAAAAATTACTTCAAACATATGACTTGGAAAAGTTTATGAAGAAATATCCTAGTGAACTATCTGGTGGAATGAAGCAAAGAGTTGGATGAATACTGTGTACACACAAAAAATAGTAACAATTAAGTAAGTAACTTATAACTAAAAATAGAAAGATAGAGGTAAAATATGTTGTTAGATAATAATACAATTTAAGTAATATAGAAAAGACTTACCATATATATTTTAGAAAAAAATTTTGATACTAATTTTAATAATAAAAAAAGCAATAAATAAGAATTTATATTTATAAATATTTTCATTTAGTTTTAAATAAATAAGCAAAATCCAAGTAGTATATCTATTAATTATTATAGTAAAAAAGAAGTAAACTTGTTACTTCTAAAGGTTTTTTAAAATTATGAAAAATAATTTTATTTAACTAAAATATTTTCATTTTATATCATTAATTCTTTGGTGTCGGATATTCATGACCATTTATTTCCCAATTTGATAATTGATATTCTTTATCTAATATGGTTTCACTTTGATGGCTTGTAACATATTCATTCAATTTATCAACAAATGTTTGAAGTTTCATTTGATCATATGTATATGTTCCATACACTTGATTTAAATTAGATTCAATTTGATCATTTGGATAATATATCTTATCAAATGTTGCATTACTAGATACTGATGATGAATTAAAATGACATATTGCATAGTTATAAGTACTATTTAATTGACCAGCATTATAACTATTTTTAATTGTGATTTCACCATGATTTGTATATCCTACAATACCACTGGCATAGTCACCTCCTCCTATATCACCAGTATTTGCACTATTATATATGTACGCATGACCATTAGATTTATTACCATCAAGTCCTATTATTCCACCGGCATATAAAGTACCATCAATATTACCACTATTATAAGAATTAACTATTATAAAATTACTAGCTTTTGGAGTTGCATAACCAATTAAGCCACCGGCTATACGACTACTTGAAACAGATTCATTATTAGAAGATTCTTTTATTATTATATTAATATCATATAAACTTGTACTAGCACCTACTAAGCCACCTGCTCTTAAACCTGAGCCAGTACCATCCAATATAATTTTTCCATAATTATGACATTTTTCAATGGTTACAGTGTTACTTTCAGCCCAACCAATTATTCCTCCAGATTGATTACCATATGAAATGTTGCCATAATTCTTTATATTTTTTAACGTAATATTTGCAGGATAATTTGTTGAACCCAAGATTCCTCCAGTAGACCCCAAATTCTCAAAACCAGTTACGTTTACTCTAGTTTCAATATTGTCAATTAACAAATTTCCATATGCTCTTCCTGATATTGAACCCATGTTAGCTCTATCTTCAGTAGTCATTTTACCTTGTAATTTTAAATTTTTTATAGTCGCATCTTCTATTGCTCCAAAGAATCCCACTGAAGCCGCAAATGTCTTATTATCAACGTAAATATTACTAATAGTTTTTTCCTTACCATCAAAAATTCCTTTAAATCTATAATCAGTTGTACCAATAGGAATCCATCCTGTACCATTTGATAATACATTCATTAAATTACCACTTATATTTTCATAATTAGTTCTATTACTATTTCGATAACTTCCACTATCCTTAAAGTCTAAATCCTTCTCTAAAGTAAAAGTTCTTCCAGAACAATCATTACCATTATTTACATAACTACTTAAACTTACTAAATCTTCTATTGATTGAATATATCCTGATTTTACAATCAAATCACTTGTAACATTTTCAACTCTAAGGGTATCTCCATCATATTTATAGGTAACATTTCCATTAGTGCTAAAAGGTTTAGCACCTATTGGATATGGATATACCAAACTCATTTTATATGTATCACCATCAATTACTTCTTTTGGATAATTATTATCTGGTATATATTCATCATATGTAATTTTATGAAACGGTCTAAAGTCAAAATCTAAATTAATAATAATATCAGTATTATCTGGTCTTACAGTATCCTTTTTATACCTAATAATGATATAAATATCTTTTTGAATTCCTAATTTACATTTATTATCTACACATATTTTATCTTTTAAATTGTATCCTTCTATTTTGTATTCTAAATATTCAGGTAATCCTGTTATATTTAATATACCCATTTCTGCATTACCAAAATTAGTTACCTGTACTTTATATTTTATTTGTGAGTTATCATTAGGTAATTTAACTGATGTTTGAATATGCTTAACATTATATTCTTCCCAATTAGATATACCACCATTATTATTAAAATTATCATCGTTAGATACAGATATTCCTGTAACTCTTATATCAGCTTGTATTCTTACTGTTGCTGATATACCATCAATTTCTAAATTTTGACTAAATGTTGCCCATCCAATAGATAACATAAACACAGTTACTACCAAAGTATAAGGGATAATTTGTAATAATATATTTCCTTTTTCTTTATATCTCTTTTTAAATTTATTTGTTTTTATCATTACTTACCTCCATGTCAACTGCTTTTAATTTAAAGAGGTAAACATCTTTATTATTTTTGATATAAAAATAGCACTTTTGATGTTTTGCAATATTATAATACATAATAGGTATTTTTAAATTATCACGAATATCTAACAATTCATCAAATGTTTCCATTTCAATGATATTATATTTTTCAAAGTCAATTCCTGTTTTTGTTTCACCAATGATTCTATCATAAGTTATTAATATATCATTGACAAATTTATCATAAGGACTTTTTGGTTTTACTGTTATTAATATCATTTTAATTATTTTAATTATAAAATATACTGATATAAGAAAAGTTATTATTTCAAATGTAATTATTTTTGGTTGAAATACCCAAGCATGTTCTATAATTAATTCGTTTGTTTTATTCAAATCATTAGAATCAAATTTAATTTGTACTGAATTTTCAGATAATGGGATTGTAACACCATTATTGCTACTATTAGAAATATCTACATCATATTTTTTTCCATCTTTATTTACTTGTAAATAAACTTTTAAATAGCTCTCTGAATTAACACCATAGTTAGTTTTGAAAGAATTTGCAAGACTATTATAGTAATCATAATCAATCTCAATATTTTCATTTACTATATAATCTGTATTATTATTCATAGTAAATGGTTTAGATTCAAATAAAGTATATTCTTTTTCAAAATAATGTGCATTTGTAGAAGCATTAGCTATTATTAATTCACCAATTATTTTATAATCAAAATCCAATGTAAAAGGTTTTTCTATATTAAATTTATAGTTAAAGTCAATACTTATCTTATCTATTAAGTTTGCAACATACATCATATTTTTGCCTAAATATTCTTCTTCGTAAAAATCATTAGGTTTTAGATAAACTTTGTAATCTATTCCGTGTATATCTGTGTATTTTACTTTTTCAGGATGTTTAAATTCAAAAGAATTGAGGGCTAAATATAAACATGATACAAAAGCTATAACAAAAATAATTAAATAAATTACTAATCTTTGAGTATAGCTAAAATAAATTTTTTTTGTTATAGTTTTGCCTTTCTTTTTTAAATTATTATCAGATGCATTTTCTTTTTTTGAGATATTATCTATTTTTTTTGTTTCTAATTTTTGGTCTGTTTTTTTATTCATATCATTTCACCTCCGATTATTTCTTATTTTTCGTTTAACCAAACAGTTGGCAAACCAATATATGGTACTTTTATATTTACTATACCAATAATCATATTTTCTGCTATAGGATATCCGTCTTCATCATCATTTGCATCTCCTTTAGTATAAAAGTAATATTGATCTCCTTCTTTAATCTTTTTTACTAATCTATGGACAATGGTTATATTTTCATGTTTAAATGCTATTACTTGTCCAGGTTCAATGTTTTCATAATCGTTGCTTTTTTCGACTATAACTAAATCACCTTTGTTGATATTTGGTGTCATACTACCACTAGCAATCGCTAGGGCATAATACTTAAAATATCCACAAGTAATATAAACCAAGAAGACAGTCATTAAAGTAGGAATAATAAGTGTTCCAAATTTTCTTTTATGATATTCTCTTAAAACTTCTTCATCTCTTTCTTTTTTAAAGAAATTATAAATTCTGTGACATAGAGCAATAGGAACGAAAAGCCATATAATAGAATAAATGTATTGATTTGGATTAGGAATTATAGGAAGTAAATACATAAATAACTCAACGACTAATCTGTAAATAATAGTTGGCTTATATCCTGTTTTATAACTTACATAACTACACATTATATTCGTACTTATCGTTGGTAAGGCAGTTAGAGCTACAAACAAGAATCTGTCATAAATTTTGAGATTTAAATTCATGTAAATGGCATTAGTTAAATCCAAGAAAATGAACAATATAGTAGTAAAAACAATTAACGATTTTTTGCCATCAGCCTTTTGTAACATTTGATACCTTAAGAATTCTTTCAAGATAATAGTTACTATGATAGGAATTATAATATTAGTTATACTTTTTAATGTATAATAATTATCCACTTTGGCAAAATTAAGTAATAAACCAGATAAATAATATAGAAGCAAAAATATTGTTAAAAATACTATTTCTTCAAATATTATGTCTTTGGTGTATCTGTGCCTGTCCTTTTCTAATCTCCTAAATAAAAATTTGAAACTAACAATTATAATAAGTAGAAATAAAATCATTTTTGTATTACTTAATATACTTGATACAAAACTATTTAAAAGCAAGATAAAGAATATTAATAATTCAAAAATGAATAAATTTCTATAACTTCTTTTCATCTTCTTCCTCCTAAATAGCTTTGTGAAAATATATTAAAGAAAAACTTTAATATATATTTCTACTTTATTCACCATTAGATGAACTGTAATTTAAAGTGATGCTACCAAAATCGACATCAAAATCTCCATCGACGGCATTTTGATCTTTATACTCTAATACAACAGTTACTGGAGTACCTGATGATTTAGCTAACATCTTACTGGATATAGATTCATTAGTTGCAGTATATTGCTCACTACCGACAGTAATTTTTACTGTAACATCTTTACAAGCTGCTTGAACTAATTCATCTGTTGCTGCATTTTCTCCTGCTGTTGCAGTACAAGTTGGTTCTGGTTTTTCAAATGTAACTTTCTTTAAATAAGCGTCTAATTCTCCACCATTGTAAACATAGAAACTATATGTAGCTGTTTGATTTCCTTTGCCATTTACAAATGTTGCTTTTAAATTATCAACAGTAGTTGCTATAAGATTTGCAGATGTTGCTTCAAATCCAGAAATACTACTATCACTAGGAGTTAATTTTGCAGTTACTGCACCTGTTGCAGCTTCACTTTCACTAGTTGAAAATTGTACATTAAATCTATTTTCATCTCCTTTAACAGATGCTTCTGGCTCAATTGTTAAATTTTGTGAAAATGCAGCAAAACCTAATGAAACACCAAGAACTGCAACTACTAATGCAACAATAGCAATAATCTTAGAACTTTTGTCTTTTTGATTTTCCATTTTATCACCTCCCATACAACGAATTTCTCAATAATATCTCGAGATATTATTCCTATCATAAATAGAACTGTAAATATTTATGATAAATGAATGGTTTTTTAATAATTAGAATAAAGCATTGTACTTTATTCTTTTTTTCATTTTAATAAAGAAAAAAAGCCAAAATAATATAAATTGACTATTTTTCTGACTTTGATTATGCTAATAATGTAAGTTTATTTATTTGCATTAGCTTTTCATCTTCTTTTACATGAACATATAAATCAAGGGTAATTTTTACACTAGAATGTCCAAGTATTTCACTTAAAGTTTTAATATCCATTCCACATAATAAAGAACGAGTAGCAAAAGTATGCCTTAATATATGAAATTTGTATTTTTTAATTGATAATTTTTTAAGTAATCTTAAATAGAAAAAGTAATATTTTTTAGTTGTAATAAATGAATTACTACCTGTTAAGAAAAAATATTTATTATCTTTTTTAAATTTTTTTAAATATGGTAAGATTGCTTCATTTATAGGAATATCTCTAATAGAATGTTTTGTTTTAGGAGTATCTAAAATTATTTTTGTTTTATTTTTGCTATTAGGATCTTTGTTTTTAACTCTTATAAGAGTTTTATTGATATGTATTATTTTATTTTCTAAATCAATATCTTGCCAAGTTAATGCACATAACTCACCAATACGAACACCAGTAAATAAAACAAGTAGAATAGCAAATATTCTTACATCATTAGTTTTTTTTGCATATTTTTCAATGATAGATATTTCATCTAATTTTAAAGTTTCTATCTTTTTAGTTGAAACTGTTGGCAAATCAATTTTAATATTTATATTTTTGTCTTTAAAATATTGCTTTAAAACGATTAAAATATCTCTTATTCGTTTATTACCTAACTTTTCTTGCTGTAATGATTTGATAAAATCTAAAATGAGATTCTCATCTAGTTCTTCATCTGTTTTGCTTTCAAAAAAGGGAATTATTTTAGAATGAATAATTGAATAGTAATTTGTATAGCTGGAATCTTTGATTGAAATTTTACATTCTAGCCATAATGAAATAGAATTTGCTATTGTTTCTTCTTTAAGATTAACTTTTATTTTTCTTTCTTTTTCATAAGTTTTAACTTTTTGTTCTCGTTTCTTTTTTACTTCTAAATAACTTCTAGCATAAACAAAACCATATTTTTTAATTTTTCCATATTCGTCTCGCTCTTTAACAAATCTTGCTTCATATCTTCCATCTTTTCTTTTGGTAATATTTTCTCCTTTTCTAGGCATAATGTTCCTCCTTTCTTTTTCAATTTTAAGACTTAAATTTTGACTTTTATAATCTTTCTTTTATACTAAAATTTAATTAAAAAATTTAAAAAACAAATTTTGTGTGTTATATTGTTACCAATATCATTTTTAATTTTTTTGAATATTTACAAAAAAAGTGTAAAAATGAGGTTAATTTTTAAAAAATATATGTTATAATATTGTTGAATAGGGTATTAAGATTTGTAATAAAGTACAATGCTTTATACCTTTTCTTGGTAGGTTTAGGGTACTGCTAATTTACTACATACTACTACATGATTTTTTTTGGTTTTCTTTTAGATTTTTTAAATAATCTTGCCATCCAATACATTCAATAATTGCAGAATATCTAATAATAATCCACAATAGAGCCTCGTATAGTTGCTCTTTTTTTATTTCAGTTGAGAAACAATATTTTTTTATACAAGAAATATCTAATGGTAAATCTAAATTTCTTCCGTTATGACCTAATGCTTTAAATAATAGGTCATTTGCAACTGTATCTGCTTCTTCTATAACAGCATCAAAAGATTCTTTTTTGCTAGTAAAATAATCTGTTACTTCATCTACATTTCTAGTAACTTCTTCATATTGTTTTAATGTTATAGTTGATGTTAATTCTTCTAATTGTTTGTTGATTACAGTTGTAATTACTTCATCTTTTTCTTTGTTGGTTAATTTTTCGATTAAGCTATATAAATCGTCAAATTCTAAATCTAATACTTCAAGTGTTTTTCTTAATTCACTTTTGGTATTTCTTAAAATTGCATTGCTTAATCCTTCTATTTTATTGGTAGTGTTTTTCATATTTTAGCTTCCTTTCTTTTTTTGAATCTAAACCTACCATGATATATTATAACACATTTTAGGTAATATCCCGACAATAATTAAAAAATTACTGAATTAAATGGGAAAATTATATCATGAGGTGTTTCTTATGATATTTGAAAGAATGAAAGAAATTAGAACTTATTTTGACAATACTCAAAAAGAGATTGCCGATTATCTAAAAGTTAGTAGATCAACTTATGCAGGTTGGGAAAATGGTATTGATTCAATTCCTTTACTAAAACTTAATGACTTTTGCAATTACTATAGTATTAGTTTAGATTACATTTGTGGATTATCAAATATTAAAAAATGTGAAATTATAAATCGTAAAATTGATAAGAAAGTTTTAGGTAATAATCTAAAAACAATAAGAACAGAAAATAATGATAATCAAGACAAAATAGCTGATAAAATAAAGGTGGATCAATCTAATTATTCTAAATATGAATTAGGTAAAATTCTTATACACACATATCCACTTATTGAATTTGCAAAATATTATAAAATATCTATTGATTGGCTTGTTGGTAGAACAAAAAATAGTATGAAACTAAAATAATTTCATACTATTTTTTTATGACTGATGACAGC
>CANRAW010000046.1 GCA_947628715.1 uncultured Clostridia bacterium | reverse complement strand
TTTATACGTAGGGAAGTATTGTGTCATTACACTTACGTAAATTTGGCTTGGCATATTTTCTTTTATCCATTTTAAAACTTTTTTTGAGTTTTCTATATTATTGGGTAAAACAAGGTGTCTTATTATTACTCCTTTTTGTATCATGCCTTTTTCATTAAGTTTTGGTGCTGATACTTGCCTATACATTTCTTTTATAGCGCTTTTACATATTTCAAAATAGTTATCTACTTTTGAGTATTTTTTTCCAATTTCATTGTCATAGTATTTTAAGTCTGGTAAATATACATCAATTAAGCCTTCAAGTTTTTTTAGTGTTTCTACATTTTCGTATCCGTTTGTATTATATATTATTGGTAATTTTAGTCCGTTTTTTCTTGCAATTTTTATGCTTTCTATTATTTTATCTGCATATATTGTTGGTGATACTAGATTTATATTTTCTGCTTTGTTTTCTTGCTGTTTTATAAATATTTCTGCTAAAGTTTCTATATCTATTTTTCTTCCATTGCCTAGATTACTTATTTCGTAATTTTGGCAGAATACGCAATTTAGATTACATTTTGAGAAAAATATTGTTCCTGAACCATTTTCTCCGCTTATACATGGTTCTTCGAATTTATGTAAGCTGACTCCTCCTATTTCTATTTTGTTTCCTGCTTTGCATCTTCCTATGTTTTTGCTTCTATCTATGTTGCAATTGTGTGGGCATATATTGCACTTTTCGTTCAATTTTCTCTCCTCCCTCTTTAACGTTTAATTATACAACATTTTTTTGCGTTTTAAAAGCCTAAATCATTATAAACAATTTAGGCTTTTAAAATTATTCAATTATGCTATTTTTCTACGCTTCTGTTAGCTATTTCAATTGCTTTAGCAACTATATTTCCACATGTTTTAGAAGATACATTTCCCCATCCACCTGTTTCTTTTACTGTATCGTATACTCCTAATTCTTTTGCTATTTCTTCTTTTAAATTTTCTGACATTAAGCTTCTACTTCTAGCCATTGATTTATACCTTCCTTTCTTCAAGTTAGATATAATTATATTATTGTCTTTTTATCTTATTTTATATCTTGTAATTTTTTCTTTTTTTAAGTTGTTAGTGTTCCGTTTGGTGTGTTTACTATCATTAAAATATCTTCTTCTTTTCCGTTTTCTGCGTTTATATATACTAAAAATTCATTTTCTCCGACTTTTCCTTTAAATTCCCAGCATAATATTTCTGTATTGTATTCTGTTGGTATAATTGCCAAATTTTGGCTCATTATTTCTATTCTTGGATTTATTTTTTCTCTTGCTTTTTCTTCTTCAATTATATTATTATTTTTTTCTCTTTCATGGTGGCAGTTTAAATATCCTGCTGATTCCATCCCTAATATTTCTCCATTATCTAGGGCTATTTTTAGTTTTATTAAGTCTGCGTATACTGTTATATTGTCTTGTGTGTAAGCGTAATTTACAATTATTGCTCCATCTTGTTTTAGATAATATGTTTCCTTCATATCTTGATAGCCTTTTTCTGTTAGGAAATTTTTACCATTTTGTATTGCTTCTTCTGGAGATATTTTTTCTTCTTTTATTTCTCTATAATAGTTCATATAAACTATATGTCCGCCTTTTTGTGAAATAGCAATGCTTTTGGTATTATTATTTTGTTTTATTATAAAGTTATACGAGTTTATATTGCCATTTTCTGACAATCCATTGCTAGTTATATTTTCGTCTGTTGCTCCTGTGAAATTTTTTACTATTTCTTTTGCTTTGTTTTCGTCTATGTCTTCTCCAGTTAATCCTTTTCTTTCTGGACTTGTCATGTGTTCTGAAAATGCTCCATCGTATATTAAACCTGTATAGTCGTCAAATGTTGATTCTATATTGCCAAAGCTGTCTGTTGATATATTGCTTACTTGTTGTGCAAAGGCTTCTTTTCCTTCACTTGTTAATTCTCCCCATTTTATTGTTCCGTCATTTATTTCTGTTGCAAGCTGATTTAGTGTATTTTTTAGGTTTACTGAATATTCGTGCATTTTTTCTAGATTACTTAGTTCTTCATCGCTTAAATCTTCTCCGCTTATTGATTTCATTGCTAGTGTGTAACTATAATCGCTGACTTGGTTTAAAAATTTTTTTGCGTTTGATAAGCCTTCATTATTTATTGGTAGTCTTGATAAATATACTCCTGCAAGGTTTGCTTCGCTCCATACGTTTGTTAGTGTTTCTGCTCCATGTTCTGCACTTGATGTAATTGTTGATTTTGCAAGGTATGTTTCTACTTCTTCTATATAGTTTATTAATTCATAAAATGCCATATTGTACGCGTTTTCTGATGTTTGTCTATATTCTTTTTGTTTATTATAAGTATAAATTGCAAGTATAATTACTGCCACGAGTAATATTATGATTACCATTACTGTTGAAAACATCTTCCTATCTTTTAAACGGTTTTTCCAATCTTGTAATTTTGTTTTCATTTTTGCTTTCATCCCTTTCTAAATAATAAAAATTTGGTTAAACATTAAGTATTCGTTATTATTTTTCACATAAATTGGGAAATTTATACAAAAAATCCACCTTTTTAGGTGGATTTTAATTTATTCTTTTTCAAATATTATTTTGCATATTTCATTTGTGGAGTTTTTCTTTGCAAATTTTTTTATATTTTCTCTCATTTCTTGCAATTTTTCTTCGTTTCCTATAGTTTCTTTTAATACTTTTCTTATGTCGTCTTCTTTTTTTATCCATACTGCTAATTTATTTTCTTCTAAAAATTCTGCATTTTCTTCTTCTTGTCCCGGTATTGGATTTATTGCAATTATTGGTATTCCGCATTGCCATACTTTCTGAAACTGTTATTCCTCCTGGCTTTGTGATTACAATTTCTGATATGTTCATTATTTCTGGCACTTTGTTTGTATATTCTAATACTTTTATATTTTCTTTTGCGTTATTTTCTTCTACTATTTGATTGAATTTATTAAATATTTTTTCATTTTTTCCAGATATTGCTATGGTCTGGTAATCTGAAAAATCTTTTGCGATTATTTCAAGGAAATCATATATATTGTTTTTTGCTAAACCATATTTTCCTCCAGCAAATAGAAGTATTGTTTTTTTATTTTTATTCAAATTTAATTCTTCTATTATTGGGTCTTTTTCGTATTTTTTTGAGAATCTTTGTGATATTGGAATTCCTGTTACATACAATTTCTCTTCAGATATTCCATATTCTTTTAATTCTTCTTTCATTTTTTCATTTGATAAGAAGAAATAATCTACAAATTCGTGCTTTACAAGCCATTGTTGATGTGGCTGAAAGTCTGTTAATATGTTTGCTAATTTTACATCTATTTTTTTATGTTTTTTTAGAAATGCGCACATTTGAGTTGAAAATGGATGTGTTGAAATTATTATATCAGGTTCTATCTTTTTTATAAGTGTTTTTAATTTTAATGCTAGCATTTTATTTGATGTTTTGGTAACTCCTGATATTGGTCCTTTTTTGGAGTATTTATATACTTTTCCCCATGCTCTTGGAAGTTTTTTTGCCATGTCTGTATATGCTTTTACTGTTAATTTGTTTATTATTTTATTTACATATTCCATACAGTCGACCATTTCGGTTTCTATTTCTGGATATTTTAAATCAATTATTTCTTTTATTGCATTTGCTGCGCTTAGGTGTCCACCACCATAAGTCGCGTAAAATATTAATACTTTCATTTTTATTCCTTTCTTATATACAAAAAGACATTTCTAATCTATGAAATGTCTTTTTGTTTTATTAAAACTAAGAATAATCTTTAATTTACTTTATAAATAATATTCTGGATTATATGATACATTGTTTATTCTTACTTCAAAGTGCAAGTGTGAACCAAATGATCTTCCTGTGTTACCAACTTTAGCAATTAAATCTCCTTGTTTTACTGTTGCTCCTACTTTTGTAATAATTGAACTACAGTGTCCATATAATGTTTGTACTCCGTTTCCATGTGAAATGATAACTAAGTATCCAAATCCTCCACTATTCCATCCTGCATAAGTTACTGTTCCTGATGCAGCTGCATATATTGATGTACCTGTTGGTGCTCCGAAGTCTAATCCTTTATGATTACTTCCCCATCTTGAACCAAATCTTGATGTTATTGTTGCTGTTATTGGTTTTTTAAATGTTATACCTGCATCTTTATATCCTGAACCCATTTTGGCAACTTGAACTGAGCCACCACTTTTTGGTACTACAACTTTCTTTTCTTTATATAGATTTGAAATTGCTGTGTCTTTGTCTGTTAATTCTAGTTTTTCTGTAACATTTTTTTGTAATATTGATAGCTGTTCTACATTTTCACTATTTTTTTCTTTTAGTCCATTTACTATGCTTTCTGCTTCTTCAAATGTTGCTACATATAGTTTTTCTTCGTTATCAAGTGCAATTGCATAGTATCTATAAAATGTTGTTCCAGTTCCTATTACTTTTTCATATATTTCGTCATCGTTTGTTTCTATTCCTCTTTTTAGGAAGCACAATTTATATTCTGGCATATTACTTATATCAACAAATGCGACATTTTCTTCATTACCATTTTCTATATAATTAAATATTTTTGATTGTAAAGCTGCTTTGTCTTTACAATATCCTATCATTTCTCCATTTAGTGAAACACTGTAAATTGGTTTATATACACTCATTACTATTGTGATTATTATTATACTACATACTGCAAATAAAGAAATTGCTTTTATGCTTGTCCTTAATCCCATTAATAATTTTCTCATAAAATTTCTTTAGCACTCCTTTGTAAATACATTTTATATTACGGATGAAGCGTTTTCCATTTACTATTAGATTTTACATTAAATAGATTAATTATTCAATTTTTGTTTATTTTAAATTACATTATTTTTCTTCTATTTCCTCTTATTTCCTCTCATTATCTTTAATTTTCTCTCGTTTTTAAAATTCATGTCTTCCTTCAAGAGCTTTTGTCAAAGTTACTTCGTCCGTATATTCTAAGTCTCCTCCTACTGGAATTCCGTGTGCTATTCTTGTAACTTTTATTCCCATTGGTTTTAGTATTTTTGAAATATACATTGCTGTAGCTTCTCCTTCTACCCTAGGGTTTGTAGCTATTATGACTTCTTTTATTTCTTGATTATTTTGTATTCTGCTTAATAATTCTTTTATTTTTATTTCGTCTGGTCCAATGCCGTTCATTGGAGATATTGAGCCATGTAAGACATGATATACACCTTTATATTCATGTGTTCTTTCCATTGCAATAATGTCTTTTACATCTTCTACAACACATATTGTGTTCTTATCTCTCTTAGGGCTAGAACAGATTGGGCATGGGTCTGTGTCTGAGATGTTAAAGCATTGTGAGCAGTATTTTAAATTTGCTTTTGCGTTTGTTATTGCATTTACAAATTCTGTTATTTCTTCTTCTCCTGCATCTAATATATGAAATGCAAGCCTCACTGCTGTTTTATGTCCTATACTTGGTAATTTTTCAAATCCCTCTATTAATTTTTCTATTGATGGTGAATAGTATGACATAAATGCCTCCGTTTGTCTTACATTAGTCCTGGGATATTATATTTTCCCAATGAAGCGTTTTGTGCTTCGTCTACTTTTTTTAATGCTTCATTTATACATGTTAATATTAAGTCTTGAAGCATTTCTACGTCGTCTGGGTCTACTACGTCTTTTTGTATTTTTATTTCTTTTATTTCTTTTGCACCTGTTACTTTTACGCTTATTGCTCCTCCACCGCTTGTTGCATCAAATTCTCTTGCTGTTAATTCTTCTTGTGATTTTTCCATATCTACTTGCATTTTTTTTGCTTCTTTCATTAGTTTGTTGATATTCATACCTCCAAAGTTTGCTCCCCCTGGAAATCCTCCTCTTTTTGACATTTTTAATTTCCTCCTTTATTCTTCTACATAATTTATAGGTATATCCAAAGCACTAAGTTCGTCTTCTTCTATTGGCTTATTTTCTGTAACTTGTGTTTCTGGTTTGTTTATATTTTGCTTAGGTGCTACATTTTTTTCTACTACTCCACCACTTGCATCTTCTAACTTTATATTCATTGTTTTTCCGCATGCAACGGATATTGCTTTTGTAAGTGAATTCATATTTTCTGGTTTTTGTAGTAATTCTTTTCTAAATGAATTTAGCCCATTATTAAATCTTATTTCTACTGTCATGTCATTTGTTTCTACCGCTTCTGTGCCTATTAAATTTGCATATAGCATTACTTTGCCTTGTTTTTTTAAGTCTCCTAATATGTCTTGCCAATTTTCCATAATGCTTCCGCTTGCTAATTTTTTAGCAGGTTTTACTTCTACTTTTTTTGTTTCTTTTGATGCGTCTTTAGGTGCTTCTTGGCTAGTTTTATTTTCTTTTACCTCATATCTTACGTTTTGCTGTGGTTCTACATAATTTTTTGTATGAGTTTCTATTTGCACCTTTCCTTCTGATATTTGTTTTTCAATTTTTGTAACTCTTTCTTCTAGTGCTTTTGTGTCTTCTTTAACACAAAGTTTTATTATTTCTGTTTCAAAAATTATTGTTTTTTGTGATGATGTTTTCATTTTGTTTTCTAGTTCTGATAGTCTGTATATTATATTTATTAATTCTTCTTTTGTTGTTTTTTCTGCAATTTCGTTTATTTGTTTTATTTCTTCTTCGCTATATATTTCATTTCTTTTGCTTACTTTATACATAAGTATATCTTTTGTATGTTTTATCATTTCCCATAAAAAGTTGCTTAGGTCTTTTCCCTCGTCTAATACATCTTCCATAGCTTTTAATGAGCTTTCTATATCTTTTGATATTATTCCTTTTATTATGTTATTAACATATACAAACTTTGGTATACCAACTAAGTCTTTTATTTTGTTTTCGTCTATATTGGTTTCTCCGGTCTTGAATACATCTTTCTAATATGCTTAGAGCATCTCTTGCTGCTCCTTCTGAGAGTGTTGCAATTAGATTTAATGCGTTATCTGTTACTTGTATATTGCTTTCTTCACATATTATTTTCATCCTTTTTATCAAGTCTTCGTTTGATATTTTTTTGAAGTCAAATCTTTGACATCTTGATAGTATAGTTGGCAATAATTTTTGTGGTTCTGTTGTTGCAAGTATAAATTTTACGTGTTCTGGTGGTTCTTCTAGTGTTTTTAGTAGAGCGTTAAATGCTCCTGTTGATAACATGTGAACCTCGTCTATTATATATACTCTATATTTTGCAAGTGTTGGTAAAAAGTTTATTTTTTCTTTTATACTTCTAATATCTTCTACACTATTATTTGATGCGGCGTCCATTTCTACTACATCTGTTAATGTTCCGTTCTAAGTTTGCTTTACATATTTCACACTCGTTACATGGCTCTCCGGTCTTTTGGGTTTAAGCAGTTTATTGCTCTTGCAAGTATTTTTGCTGTTGATGTTTTTCCCGTTCCTCTTCCTCCTGTTAGAAGATATGCGTGTCCTACTCTTCCTGTTTTTATTTGATTTTTAAGTGTCTGTATGACATGGTCTTGACCTACTACCTCACTAAATGTTTTTGGTCTAAATTTTCTATATAGTGCTGTATACGCCATTTGCTCCTCCTATGTTAAATATATAAATCTAACTTCTCCGTGGAAAGTAATTTCCACATAAAAGGTTTTACTTATCGCTGCTTCCTTCCGGACCTGACGAGATTCGTAAATTTTTATCGAAAATTGCTCTCCACGCAGAAGTTAGATAAAATTTGCTTTTTTCATATTATATAATGTTTTTTTATTTTTTACAATATATTTTTAATTTCTTTTGAAAATTACATCTGAGAAGTCTGTTCTTTCATAGTTTGTTGTTCCAGCTGTAATTATGTCTCCGATTGGTAATTCTTGGCTTATATTACCTGTAAATTTTGTTCCTGATACAAGTTCTATTGTAATTCTAAATGATACTTTGCATTTTAAGTCTTCAGCGTTTATTCCTGCTTTTGCAAGTATTGTTCCATCATGTTTTATTTCTTCTTCATTTGAGGAATATGTTCCGTAAATCTTTATTGCAAAATCTTATTGCTATTACTCCTCCTTGATTTGCAACTGCTAGTTCTTTTATGTTTGTTTCTTCTTTTCCTTCATATTTTAAGCTATCGTTTACTATATATTCGTCTTCATATTCATAGTTTGCGTCTCTACTACTGCTCGGTCTATATATTACTATGTTTCCTTTGGCTGGTGCATTTTCTATTTCTATATTATCTATAGTAATATTTTTTATTATTTCTGTTTCTTTATATTTTATGTTTTTTGCTATGTGTATGTACATATCGTTGTTTTGTACTAAATTAAAGTTCCATGCGTCGTTACCTTCTATATCTATGCCTTGTGCTGTACTTACTGTAACGATTTGTGTTAGTTCGAAAGGCATATTGCCTTCTCCTTCGACTTCATATTTTAGCATTAATAGAAATATTATTACTGCTATAAGTGCAATTATAAACACTGCTATAAAAAAATATATTACTTTTCTTAACTTTAAGTTAAAGTCCTCCATATTTTCCTTTCTTTATCTTTATTTTTTAATTTTTCTAAGGTTTTTGAAAAAATCTTTTAATATTTTTTCGCATTGCTCTTGCATTATGTATTTTTCACATTCTACTTTATGATTAAATTTATAATCATCTAGTATGTTTAAAACTGAGCCACATGCTCCTGTTTTTGGATCTGGAGTTCCTATATATAATTTTTTTATTCGTGCATTTATTATGGCTCCTGCACACATTGTACATGGTTCTAAGGTAACATACATTTCGCATTCTTCTAGTCTCCATGCGTTTAATTTTTTGCTTGCTTTTTGTATTGCTAGAATTTCTGCATGTTTTGTTGTGTCGTTTTTTGTTTCTTTTAGGTTATGTGCTTTTGCAATTATTTCGCCATCTTTTACTATTACTGCTCCTACTGGCACTTCTAATTTGTTATATGCTTTTTTGGCTTCTTTTATTGCCTCTTGCATGTATTTTTCTTCTATTTTAATCTACTCCTAAATTTGTTTTGGTGTGCCTAGGCGGACTCGAACCACCATCGGTCGCTTAGGAGGCGACTGCTCTATCCTGCTGAGCTATAAGCACATTTATTGTATGTACGTATTATAGCTTAATTACTTAATTGTGTCAAGCAGATTAATTAAATAATCCATTATCTATCTTATGTAAATTAAACTATTGACGAATTTGTTTGTATAGTGTAAAATAATGGTATCATTAGGTAATTTTACCTTTAATTAAGGAGGGAAACGCAATGAGTGTAAGAAAAGCAGTTATTCCGATTGCGGGATTTGCGACCAGATTCTTGCCTGCTTGTAAGGCCGTTCCTAAGTGTATGCTTACAATATTGGATAAACCTATTATTCAATATATTGTTGACGAAGCAGTTGATTCTGGTATCGAAGAAATCGTCATGGTAATAGGTAGAAAAAAGGACGTCGTACAAGATTATTTTACAGAAGATAATGAATTAAAAAATTTCTTAATTGAAAGAGGAAAAGAAAAATTTATTCCTCAAGTTACTAACCTTTCTAGAGGAGCTAAAATTCATTTCATTGAACAAACAGGTGGTGCTAAAGGTTTAGGTCACGCAATATATCAAGCAAAGGATATTATTGGTAATGAGCCTTTTGCTATTCTTTATGGAGATGTTGTTTTCCATGGCGAGAAACCTTGTTTAAAAGAAATTATTGAAAAGCACGAGCAATGTGGCGGTTCAGTAATTGGTGTTGAAAAAGTTGATTGGAAAGATGTTCCTAAATATGGTAATGTTTCAGGTGTTCAAATTGCTGATGGATTTTATAGAGCTGAAAAGCTTCAAGAAAAACCTCAAATTGAAGAAACTAAGTCAAATTTAGCTATTTCTGATAGACACGTTTTAATGCCAGAGGTTTTTGATTTCTTGGCTAAAACAAAACCTGGTAAAGGTGGAGAAATTCAAGTAACTGATGCTTATAATGCTATGGTAAATACTAAAGAGGGTGTTTATGCTTATGATTATAAGAGTAAGAGATTTGATTCTGGTGATAAACTTGGATTTGTTATGGCTGCAGTTGACGAAACATTAAATAGACCTGATTTAAGAGATTCTTTTGTAAAGTTCTTAAAAGGATTAGATATTTAACTTTATACATAA
>CANRAW010000045.1 GCA_947628715.1 uncultured Clostridia bacterium | reverse complement strand
TTTTTAAAGGTTCCATTTTTTTAAGATACAGCTAAAACGTCTAAGGAGTCTAATATTTGTTCAAATCCATTAATTGCAAATTCATTTGAATATTTATCATGTTTTTTATTTATCAAAGATTTAAGTTGCGCTTCAAATTTTTTAGGGTCTTCATTAAATTTTATATATCCAAGATGCTTTATCATATTAAAACATTCCTTCATTTTGTGATTATAGTTAGCAAGTGCAATGCAAGGAGTACTTGTTATAGCAGCAAATATCATGCCATGTAATCTATCTGTAACTATCAATTCAGCATTTCTATATTTTTCAAATATATTGTTTAATTTATTAAGTCTATCATGTTCAAAAATGTCATCACCCTTAGCAGTATCGTCATATTCAATCTTATTAAAATACTTACTAGCAATTTGTTCAAAATATTTAGTTTGCTCTTCAGTTGTATTTGTTTCTCTATCATTTCTTAACATAAATAAGACACCTTCTCTTTTGCCTTCATCCTTAGTTTCGTCCAAATATGTGACAATATCAGGAGCAAGTATAACTCTATTATTAGGAAAATTCTTTTTCATAATAGAATAAGAAACTTTTTCTCTTGCAATAAGTGTTAGATTTGGATGTTTAGAGTAAATATCTTTAGTTCTAGCTAATTCAGCTTGACCATCCTCTGTGTCATGGAAGTAAATAGTTTCTGGAAAGAGTATAATGGTATTATTAGGTAATAATTCAATTACTTTTCTTCTTGCTCTTTCAATCCACATGTACTCATTGCCTAAATTTCCACCCCCATGCAAAAAAATAATATCATTACAGTTAACGTAATGCTTAACCTTATCAATACAAGTTTCCAAAGTTTCTTCGGACACTTCATAATAATCACAATCTACAAAATAATCTTTGATAAATTTTCTTTCGGCAATTGCAATAGCTGAATCGCCTAAGTTATTATGGTGGGGAACACCCATCAATATGGCTTTTCTCTTTTCCATAAGACTAAACCTCCTTTTCTTTAATAAAAAATACATATAAAATATCTTGAACTCATATTATTTTTAAGCACAAGATATCTTAATTATTATAACATACATTTTGACAAAAGTCTATGAAAAAAGTAGAATTTTATCAAAAATACAAGAATAAATATTTAATAAAAAAATATATATTGTTTTTATAATTCATTTATGATATTATTACAAAGGAAAAGAGGGAGAAATATGGGCTTTATATATGAGAAAAAAGTTAATTATTATGAAACAGATAAAATGGGCATAGTACATCATTCTAACTATATTAGATATATGGAAGAAGCTAGGTGTTATTGGTTAGAAAATATTGATATGCCATTTTCTGTATTAGAAGAAAATAATATAACGATTCCCGTATTAGGAGTTAGCTGTGATTATAAATACCATGCAACTTATGGAGATACAATAATTATTAAGCCAAAAATGAAAGAATATAATGGCGTAAGGATGACAGTAGGATATGAAATGATAGATAAGAAAACAGGAAAATTATTCCTTACAGGAGAATCAAAACATTGCTTTACAAACAAAGAATTACGACCTATTAATTTGAAAAAAGTAAATAAAGAATTTAGCAATAAATTCCAAGCACTATTGTTAGAAGATTAGAAAAGAGGTGGAAAAATGGTATATGCTATAATTGTAATTATAGTCATGACACTAATTTGGGCATTTATTACTTATAATAGTCTAGTAGCATCTAATCAAGTTGTAAAAGAGGCATTTTCGACAATGGACATTTACTTAAAGAAAAGATGGGATTTAGTGCCAAACCTTGTAGAACTTGTAAAAGGGTATGAAAACTACGAAAAAGAGACCTTTGCTCAAATAACAAAATTAAGGACAGAGGCTTATGATAATTTAGAAACAAATAAGAAAATAAATGTAAACCAAGAACTAGAAAAGGATATAACTATGCTTATGGCAATTTCAGAAAATTATCCAGAACTAAAAGCAAGTGAAAACTTTCTTGATTTAAGTAGGAATTTATCAAAAATTGAAGACGAAATTGCTAACAGTAGGAAGTATTATAATGGAGCAGTAAAAATATTAAACAACAAAATAATGATGTTTCCAAGCAATATAATTGCAAAATTATTTGGGTTTAAGAAATATGATATGTTTGAGATTAATTCAGAAGAAAAAAATAATATAGGGGTTGATTTATAAAATGAATAGGAAATATATAAAATGTTTTCTTATTTTAATTATAGGAATATTATGTACATTGCCTTGTACATTATCAAATGCTACATCGTATTCTTATATGGATAACTATAATGGATATGTAATAGAAAATTATAATATAGACATGGTAGTAAATGAGAATAATACTTTTGATATAACAGAAACAATAATAGCAAATTTTTATGTATCGAAACATGGCATATATAGGAAAATTCCGTTGAGAAATAATATAGAAAGAGTAGATGGAACAACTTCAAAAAATAAAGCCAAAATTACAAACCTTACTGTAGATAAAGAAAGTAAAATATACAATAGTAATGGATATAAAGTAATACAAATAGGAGATCCTTACAGAACTGTTACGGGAATTAACTCATATACAATAAAGTATACGTATGATATTGGCAGGGACAAATTAAAAAATGCAGATGAGTTATACTATAATCTTATTGGAACAGAGTGGGACACAAGCGTAAAAAATGTAAATTTTAGAATAACTATGCCAAAGGAATTTGATAGCTCAAGTTTAGGATTTTCAACTGGAGAACTTTATTCGATAGGTACTTCAATTGTTGATTGTGAAGTAAATGATAATGTAATAACAGGGAGAACTACGCGGCACTTTAGCTCCTTATGAAGGTTTAACAGTAAGACTTACTTTGCCAGAGGGATATTTTGTTGGAGAAAATCTTAATATTAATGTATATGCTGTTTTTGTAATGTTCTTTTGTGCAATTTGCGTACTAATTGCAGACAGAATATGGGCAAAATTTGGTAAAGACGATGTCGTAGTTGAAACAGTTGAATTTTATCCACCAGAGGAGTATAATTCAGCAGAAATTGGTTACATATATAATGGAAGTGCAGATACAAAAAGTATAGTATCTTTACTTGTATATTTAGCAGACAAGGGATATTTGAAAATAGAAGAAACAGAAGAAGAGGGAATATTTTCAAAGAAAAAAGGATTTAAAATTACGAAAATCAAAGAATATGATGGAAAAAATGAATATGAAAAATTATTCTTTAAGGGACTTTTTAAATTTAAAACAAAAGAGTTAAATACTGCTAAAGCTAGAGAAATAATAAAAGAAGCAAAACGTAATGGAGAAAAAATAAGCTTTGCTGAAGCACTAGATTTAGCTTCAACAGAAAAAATAGGAAGAGTATCAGTAACTGCTTCTGATTTATATGATAATTTTTATACTACAATAAACAAAATAAAAACAAAACTGGAAACTAAAGAAAATAAGAATAAAATATTTGAAAGTGCATCAAGTGGAAAGGGAAAATGGCTTATTTTAATGATAATTGCTATATATATATTAATTACTGTTAAGCCAATAATGGAATATGGAGAAAGCGAAGCCTTCCTATTTACATTAATCTTTCCAATGATTGGATTTGCAATCTTCTTTGCTGTAATATTGGGAATTTTAAAAATACCTAAACTATTTGCCTTCACTCATGGACTTATGTTTGGTGGTGTGCCTTGGGCAGTTCTTGTATTACCTGCGCTATTAGAAGAACCAATTTATTTGGTAATGAATATTTTGGGGCTTGTATGTATGGCGGTAATTATGGTATTCATAAAATTAATGCCAAAAAGAACAAAATATGGAAATGAGATGCTAGGAAAAATAAGAGGATTTAAGAATTTCTTAGAAATAGCAGAAAAAGAACAATTAGAAGAATTAGTTACAGAAAATCCAGAATATTTTTATCATATATTACCTTATACTTACGCATTAGGAATTTCTGATGTATGGATGCAGCAATTTGAGACAATTGCTATGCAAGCACCAAGTTGGTATTATGGATATACTACATTTAATCCACATGACTTTAATAGATTTTTAAATAGCACAATGTCGTCAGCTCAAAGTGCGATGGTATCAAGCCCATCCGGCAGTAGTGGTGGAAGCTCAGGAGGATTTTCTAGCCGGTGGCGGTGGTAGTTCTGGCGGAGGCTCTGGCCGGAGGTGGCGGAGGCTCTTGGTAAAAATAAAAAATACAGATAATTTCAAAAAAGTTAGAATAATCTAACAAAAATATTGACAAAATATATATAAGATAGTATAATGTTAGAGTATTAAAACAAATAAGGAAGGAATAAAAAGGTGAAATTATCTAGTATTCAAGAAGAATATCTAAAAACTATATATATGTTTGAAAAAGATAATAGAGAAGTTAGAATAACTGATATTGCAAATAAACTAAAAAAAACAAAACCTACAATTAATTATGCAATAAATAGTTTGAAAACAGAAGGCTTAGTCAATTACGAAACTTATGGTGATATTTCACTAACAGAAGAAGGAAAAAGACAGGCAATAAAAATCTTAGAAGCGTATGATATAGTTTTTTTATTCTTAAAAGAAATACTTAATTTAGACGAAGCATCTGCCGAACAAGAAGCAGAAAAAATGAAAGCAACATTAAGTGACGATACATTAAATAAACTTGCTATATATGTTCATAAAACTTTAGGATTATATAGCCTAGAATGTGGATATAATATAGGAAACTACAGATGTATACAATGTCATAGAAGAACAGTTAAGAAAGGAGAAAATGCAAATGAATAATGTCTATTTTGATAATAGTGCAACAACAAAAGTAGATGATGAGGTATTAAAAGCAATGATTCCATATATGCAAGAAGAATATGGTAACGCTTCATCAATATATAAACTAGGAAGAGAGAGCAAAAAAGCTATAGAAGATGCAAGAGAAAAAATTGCAAAGGCAATAAATGCAGAACCAGGAGAAATATATTTTACAGCAGGAGGAAGCGAAAGCGATAACACTGCTATAAGAGGAATAGCAAGCAAATATAAAAACAAAGGTAATAGAATAATAACATCAAAAATTGAACACCCAGCTGTATTAGAAACATGTAAATCACTTGAAAAAGAAGGATTTGAAGTAATATACTTGGATGTAGATAGCGACGGAATAGTTGACCTAGAACAGTTAAAAAATTCTATAAATGATAAAACAATATTAATAACTATAATGTTTGCTAATAATGAAATTGGAACTATAGAACCAATAGAAGAAATTGGAAAAATTGCAAGAGAAAATAACATAGTATTTCATACAGACGCAGTTCAAGCTATGGGAAGCATCGATATAGACGTTCAAAAAATGAACATTGATTCATTATCTATGTCTGCTCATAAATTCTATGGACCAAAGGGCATTGGAGCATTATATGTTAGAAAAGGCGTTGCATTTGAAAAATTTATAACTGGTGGACATCAAGAAAAAAATAAAAGAGCAGGTACAGAAAATGTTCCAGCAATAGTTGGTATGGGTAAAGCAATTGAAATTGCAAAAAGAGATTTAGAAGAACATAATAAAAAAATAAAAGAACTTAGAGATTACTATTTAAGTGAGGTACAAAAAAGAATACCATATATAAAAATAAACGGAAGCCTTACAAATAGATTGCCAGGAAATGCAAATGTATCATTTAGATATATTGAAGGAGAAGGACTATTATTAAATCTTGACTTAAAAGGAATATGTGCATCTAGTGGAAGTGCATGTACATCAGGTTCACTCGATCCATCTCATGTACTTTTAGCAATTGGATTACCTCATGAGATAGCACATGGAAGCCTAAGAATATCAATAGGAAAGTACAATACAAAGGAAGAAGTAGATTATCTGTTAGATAATCTTGAAGAAATTGTACAAAGATTAAGAAATATGTCACCACTATATGAAAAGGTAAAAAGGGAGGAAAAATAAAATGTATAACGAAAAAGTAATAGAACATTATAGTAATCCAAGAAATGTCGGAGAAATAGAAGATGCTTCAGGAGTTGGAGAAGTAGGAAATCCAGTTTGTGGAGATATAATGAAAATGTATCTTAAAATTGAAAATAACATAATTACAGATGTAAAATTTAAAACTTTTGGATGCGGAGCAGCAATTGCAACAAGTAGTGTATCAACAGAAATGATAAAAGGCAAAACAGTAGAAGAAGCACTAAAATTAACAAATAAAGATGTTGTAGACGAATTACGGAGGACTTCCACCTGTTAAATTACATTGCTCTGTTCTTGCAGAAGAAGCAATAAGAACTGCAATAGCAGATTATTATAGAAAACAAGGTGGCAAGACAGAAGAAGAAATAAAGAAAATATGTGGAATTAACGACAATGGTGGTTGTGAACATTGTCACGATGTAACAGAATAAAATCGAACGAGCGGTCAGAAATATGCAAAGTTTTTAAAAAAACTTGCATATTTTTTTATTAAATAATATAATGTTACCATATATAATTTAGGGAAAAGGAGCATGAAATATGTATGAACACTTGCACAAGGTAATGGAAATAAAAGATTTAAAAGATATGTTAAATAAATCAGGCGAATTATATGGAAATAGACCTGCTTATAGATTTAAAACAGATGTGGTAGGACAATTTAAAATAATAACACATAAAGAATATAGAGAAATGGTAAATGCTTTAGGTACAGCATTTATAAAATTAGGATTAAAGGGAAAGAGAATAGCCGTAATTAGTGAAAATAGATATGAGTGGGGTATAGCATATCTTGCAGTTACATGTGGTACTGGTGTCGTTGTTCCACTTGACAAATCATTGCCTGAAAACGAAATAAGAAGTTTAATAGAACGTTCTGGTGCAGAAGCAATATGCTATTCTAAAAAATATGATGAAATAATGACAAAAGCAAAAGAAGATGGAATTGGCAAATTAAAACATCTAATTTCAATGGATCTAAGTAGACACGAAAACGGTATATATTCATTAAAAGAATTAATAGAGAAAGGAAAGAAACTAATAGAAGAAGGTGATAATAGCTTTATTGACGCAAAAATAAATGCAGACGAAATGGATATGATGCTATTTACATCAGGAACTACAGCAATATCAAAAGCTGTACAATTATCACACAAAATTATATGTGCAAATCTTATGGATATATCAAGTGTACTTGAAATAACAGACAAAGACACTATGCTTTCATTTTTACCAATGCACCATGCGTTTGAATGCACGGTTGGATTTTTATATCCATTATATAAAGGAACTGAAATTGTAATATGTGATGGAATAAAGCACATTGCCGAAAATTTAAAAGAATACAATGTATCAGTAATGGTATCTGTTCCAATATTATATGAGAATATGTATAAAAAGCTATTAAAAGGTATGGAAAAGAAAGGAAAACTAGAAACAGTAAAAAAAGGTATAAAATTAAGCAATGCTTTATCAAAATTACATATAGACGTTAGAAAAAAATTATTCAAAGAAATACATGAAATTCTTGGAGGAAAAGTAAGGTTATTTGTAAGTGGAGCAGCCGGACTTGACCCAGAAGTAGAAAAAGGATTTAACGAAATAGGAATAAGACTAATTCAAGGATATGGATTAACAGAAACAGCACCAGTAATTGCAGCAAATACTGATTTTAGATACAAATTACGGCTCAGTTGGACCTATTTTCCCAAGTTTGCAAGCAAGAATTGCATCGCCTGACGAAACAGGAATTGGCGAAATACAAGTAAAAGGACCTAGTGTAATGCTTGGATATTATGAAAATGAAGAAGCAACAAAAGAGGCATTTCAAGATGGTTGGTTTAGAACAGGAGATTTAGGATATATAGACAAAGATGGATTTTTATTTATATCAGGTAGACAAAAAAGTGTTATTGTTTTAAAAAATGGTAAAAATGTATTTCCAGAAGAGCTAGAAAGCCTTGTAAATAGAATCGAAGGAGTCTCAGAAAGCATGGTATATGGTAAACCAGAAAAAGATGGAGACACAAAGGTATGCGTAAAAATTGTATATGACGAAAATGCTATGGAAGAAATGTATAAAACAACAAATGAAACAGAAATGTTTGAAATCTTAACTAAAAAAGTAAAAGAAGTAAATAAAAAGATGCCAGCATATAAATATATAAGAGAAATCATGATAACAAAGGAGCCTCTAATAAAAACTACAACTGCAAAAATAAAACGTCATGAAGAACTTGCAAAAATTTTGTAAAAACATGTTGACAATTGTAATAATATTGTAATAAAATTGTAATTGAAATTTAAAAAATATTTTTTAGATTTCTATTGTAGTATTTTTGTAAATGTTATATAATCTTAATAAAGTATAACATTAGTACGAAGGAGGGAGGTTTACAATGCTAAGAAGTAGAAAAACTGGCATAGTAAACATAAGAATGGTAATAACCGAAGAAAAAATTTTATCAAATATTGATAAAGTGCAAAAATTAATCAATCCAAATAGTAAGAAGCAGATAGTTCAATTAGACGATGATGCGTATTTTAAAGACTTAATTGAATCAATAAAAATGTATCTAATTGAATACCCAAAGAAGAAAAATTTCCCAGCTTCTGTATATAAATCAGCCTACGGATTAGTGGAATATGCAACAAATCAATTTGAAGAAAATACAAAACAAATTGAAGAATTAATTAGACAAAGAGAAAAAAATATAGGATTATCTGCTCAGTTAAAAGAACTATTGGATATAACAATTAAGAAAGATAATGATTGGAAGGCTTATGTAAAAAATGGTTCAAAGCTATTCCAAGAGGATATAATTGAAGCATTATCTATTATAGGAAGAGCAAAAACAGATACATCTAATAATTATAAAGATGCCCTTAAATTAGTTAATGCTAGAATAAGTAATCTAGAATCAAACTTACATATTGAAATTGATATGGAAAGAATTGAGGATAAATCAAAAGCATTAAGTTACATAGGAATAGAAATTGCTGATGCGTTAAAAGGAATACCAACACCAGTTGAGGTTGTTGAAGAAGAACAAAGAAGCAAGATTGAACAAGAACAATATCTAGCAGAAACTAGAGTTGATGTAAAACCTTCTCTATGGCAAAGAATTAAACAAAGCAAGATTGCTAGAGTATTAACTTATGCTTTTAAAGCCAAAACTAATATCGGTTCAAATGCTTTACCAGAAGGGCGTGGAGAATAAAAAACTAAAAGAGTACGCTTAACGTACTCTTTTTTTAGAAAGGATAGAAATATATGAGCAAATTTGATGAAGTTTACCTAGATTTATGTGAAAAAATTATAAACGAAGGATACTATGATCAAAATAGAACAGGAATTGCAACATATAAACTTCCACATCAAATAATGCAATTTGACTTAAACGAAGAATTCCCAATATTAACAACAAAATTTGTTGCATTTAAAACAGCTGTAAAAGAGCTATTATGGATATTTCAAAAGCAATCAAATAGTGTAAAAGAATTACAAGACGAAAATGTTCATATTTGGGATGAGTGGGAAATGGAAGACCGGAACAATAGGAACATCTTATGGTTGGATAGTAAAGAAATTTAATCAAATAGATAATTTGATAAACAAATTAAAAACTAATCCACAAGATAGAAGGATGTTAATTAATTTATGGCAAATACCGTATCTTGATACAGGAGCTCTTTATCCTTGCGTATATAATAGTTGCTGGGACGTAACAGATGGAAAACTAAATTGTATGCTTACAATACGTTCAAATGATTTGCCACTTGGAAATCCATTTAATGTTGCACAATATGCAGTATTGGTACATTTAATTGCACAAGTGACAGGATTTAAGGTAGGACTTTTGACAGTTTGCATAAATAATGCACACATATACGAAAATCAAATAGATGGTATAAAAGAACAATTAGCTAGAAGAAAAGACGCATTGCCAGCACCAAAATTATGGATAAATCCAGATATAAAAGATTTTTATGATTTCACAATAGACGATATAAAATTAATAGATTATAAGCATTTAGGAAAAATTGATATGCCAGTGGCTGTTTAGATAAAATATAATATAAGGAATAAAAAATGTTAAGTATAATTGTTGCATTTGCAAAAAATAATGTTATTGGAAAAGACAACAAGTTAATTTGGCATTTACCAGAAGATTTAAAAAGATTTAAAGAAATAAC
>CANRAW010000044.1 GCA_947628715.1 uncultured Clostridia bacterium | reverse complement strand
GAAATTTGGAATTAGCTATTACAAATTTAGCAGAAGTAACTGCTAATGAAATGCATAATACTAATAATAGTTTTGGGATAGAAGAATTAAAAGATGATGTACAAGAAGCTGGAAAAATTACAGGAAGGGCTAGAAAAGAGATTGAAGAAAAGATTGGAAGAAAAGTTGCTGAAAAAACAAATTATAAAAATTTAACTCAAAATGCTATAAAACAAATTAAAAATAAAGAAAAGAGGAATTTAAATTAGCTACCGAGGAATTCTCGGTAGTTCAAAAAGAAGGAAATAGAGAAGTAAAGAGAAATGTCAAATATTACAATTTATGCCTAAGTTTGTGACAGCCATTGAATTAAAAATATTATGGTAACAACATTGATTTTTTTAATAAAAAATAATATAATTATGGTAAATTTGATTTATGGAGAAGAAAGATGGAAAAATATAAATATCCTGATAATAATGATAACCTAACTTGCCTTTATATTAGCAGTAAATCTGATGAAGAATACTGGGCAAAAAGTGAGGAATATATTTTAGAAAAGATAATAGATAAAATCAAAAAAATATCAGAACCAATTAATTTCTTAGACTTAGGATGTGGCTTAGGTAGACTTTTTAATGTGTTTTATCCTTATGTTAAATCAATAACAGGGATAGAGCCTGATTATTCAAGATATACAGGAGCTGTAGAAGAAGCAAAAAGAATTGACCCAAAAAAGATTAAGGTAAGAAATGAATTTATTGACAATGTAGGTGAAGAAAAATTTAATGCTGTTATGATTAGTCATGTCTTCCAGCATATCCCATTTGAAAAGACTAAACATATATTAAATATGTTAAAAAATGTAATTCCGAGTGGAGGGCTACTATTTATTACAACAACTTTTACAGATCAAAGTGAAGATATTTTTACCTTAGAATATTTAAAAGACAAAAAGCACTACGCAGAAAAAGTAAATGAAGAAGAATTCATAAAAAGATTCAATGAAAAAGGAACATTGCCAGTTAGAGTATTTTCATATAATACACTAGAAACAATTTTTTTAGAAAATGAATTTGAAATGGAAGAAATGTATGGCTATCATTTTGACGTATCATTAGCAGATAAAATGACTACAGATTTTGATATACAAAGAAATAAAGATAAAGAATATAAAGGTGCAAAAGATGTATTGTATATATTAAGGAGGAAATAGTTGTGTCAAATTTTGTAGATAAAATAAGTGGAAGTATATGCTCTTTTAATCACTTTTCAGTTTTAGATATAACTGGAATAGATAATAAAACAGTAAATGCAACAATAAATAAAATAAGAAATAATTTAATAAGCAAATTTAAAAAAGTATATTTTAAAGAAGAAGAGAGTGAAATATTAAGAGATATTAATATAGCACAGTCTTTTTTACATGCGTCAGGATTACCATTTGGACCAAAGCGTGCTGTTATAGCAGACTTTAAAATAACACATGAAACATTACCAATTACAGATTCTGCCATTATGGTTACAATGTTTCCAGAAATAGGAACTGTATCTTTGGCATTAAATATAAATTTTGAAAATGCAACAACTGATGAAGTAGTATTTTTGAAACACTGCTTAGGAAATGATGAAAAATTTAATGTAATAGAAAATGAAGGGGCTGTACAAAAAATACCATTAAAAGAAGTAGTAGAAAAAGTTAGAAAAGCAATTGATGTTCCTGTAGAATCATACAATGTATGCTCTTGTATGGAAATTAATAAATTTGGAGAAATGCAGGAATTAGATAAAATATTTTCAGAAGAAATAGAACGTATATATGGATTATTAACATCAGATGAAGGTTGGGAATATGTTAGCCATGAACTTGCAATAAGCAGATTATCAGAAGGTTGGGGTAGTAGAAAATTTGTTAAGTTTGTAGCTTTTGGTAGCAATTTTCTTTTGTTTAATTTAAACGAATCTATAACTGATGAAAATTATGAAAAACACCAAGAAAAATTCATGACTAAATATTATAATAGCGTAAATCCATACTTTAAAATGAAAGCAAAATTTGCAGGGCTTAATCATGGAATATTATTTTCAATTGAAACAGTAATGGCAATAAAAACTGTAACTAACTATATATTAGACAAGCAAACATTTTTCAAAGCATATCAAAATGAAGATTTTAGCACAGCAATAAAAAGAACAAAAGAATATAGAAAAGATTTAATGCTAACTTTAAATAAAATTGAACAATTAGATATTTCAGAATTAGGAGAGCTAGAAAATTTAGTATTAAGAAGCCAAAATATTGACCCAATTGTTGAAAAAATAAAATATCTATTAGAGCTATTAGAATCAGATTTAACATTAATGTACTCACAACAAACGAATAAAATGGTTAATATTTTAACTATAGTCGGAATACTACTTTCTGTTGCAAGCCTAATTGTATCAATTATGCAATTTTAAAATAAAAACATATAAAAATTTTCAATTTATGTATTTAAAAAGCGTTTTATGAAACAAAATTTTTAATAAATTTGACTAAATTGTCATAATGTGTTAAAATAATAATGAATCAAAGGCAATTAGCCGAGAATAGAAGGGACTTAAAATGGAATACCTTAAGACTATTAAGATTGACGATGGGCGTTTCATCGCCATCGTCAAATTCCCTCAGGAGCGGTGTGTTAAGCTAGGTGGCTCTGTCGCATGGCTGGCACTCCAAAGGGGCACACTTTTGAACGTGACCCGCGAAAGCGGACACATTCAATATATAGCCCAATTTGTGTCGGAAGAGGATTTGGAAAAATTCTCTTCTGAGATTGAGGATCTTGGAATTTGAGCCTCAAGCGAAAGGTCGTCTGGAAACGGACGGCCTTTTGCTTTTTATTGTATAGGAAAATATTAAGTTAGAATCAAACTTAACATTTTCTTAAGACAATTCTAATAAATAACTCTTGTTAAACATAATTTTGTATGATATAATGAAAGTCGTAAAAAAAGCAAATACTACTTTTTTGAAAGGAAACACTAAATATATGGATAAAAAAAGAGTAGATAAAAAAGAATACTACCTATCAATCGCAGAAGCAGTTGCAAGTAGGGGTACATGCCTTAGAAAAAACTATGGTTGCATAATAGTAAAAAATGACGAAATAATTTCAACAGGTTATACCGGTGCGCCAAGAGGCAGAAAAAATTGTATAGATTTAGGATATTGTACCAAAAAGAAAATCCTTCCAGAAACAAGGCATCGGCGGATATGATGCCTGTAGGTCAGTTCATGCGGAACAAAATGCAATAATAAGTGCATCAAGAAGAGATATGATAGATTCAACTTTATACTTAGTTGGCGTAAGAAAAGACACAGGCGAGTATGAAGAAGATGCAGATGCTTGTCAGCTATGTAAAAAAATGATAATAAATGCAGGAATAAAGGAAGTAATAATAAAAACAAAAGAAGGATATAGAAGTATAGAGGTTGAAGATTGGGTTAAGACAGATGATTTGCTAGAAGGAAAAATTACATATTAATCAAATTATTAATAAATATATAGAAGGGAGGCGGAAAAAGTGTCTAAGCCAATAGTTGCAATAGTAGGAAGACCAAATGTAGGCAAATCTACTTTTTTCAATTATGTTATAGGTCAAAAAATATCAATAGTAGAAGATATGCCGGGTGTTACAAGAGATAGAATATATGCAGATGCAAATTGGAGAGGCAGAGATTTTACCTTAATAGATACAGCAGGAATAGAGGCAAAATCAAGCGATTTTTTAATAAATAGCATGAGAGAACAAGTAGAAATTGCAATAGAACTAGCAGATGTAATAGTATTTTTAACAGACATAAAGCAAGGACTAACAGAGGAAGACAAAGAAATAAGTATACTATTAAAAAAATCTAAAAAACCAGTAGTCTTAGTTTGTAATAAAGCAGATACATTTGGTGAAAAAAATCAAAATATTTATGAATTCTATAATTTGGGCATAGGAGAACCTTTTGCAATTTCATCAGTAAATGCTTCAGGAATAGGTGATGTATTAGACGAAATATATAAGCATTTTAAAGAAGAAGAAAATCAAGAAGACAATGAAGAAGTTATAAAAGTCGCATTAATTGGTAAACCAAACGTACGGAAAATCTTCATTAACAAATAAAATACTTGGAACAAATAGGTCAATAGTAAGTGATGTTGCAGGAACAACAAGAGATGCAATAGATTCATATTATGAAAATGAACATGGCAAATATGTTTTCATAGATACAGCAGGACTTAGAAGAAAAAACAAAATAAAAGACAATATAGAAAGATATAGTATTATAAGGACAATGCTTGCAATAGAAAGGGCAGATGTTTGCTTGCTTATGATAGATGCAAAAGAGGGCGTAACAGAGCAAGATACAAAGATAGCAGGAGAAGCACATGAAGCAGGAAAAGGAATTATAATTGTTGTAAATAAATGGGACGAGATTGAAAAAGACGATTACACAATGGAAAAATTCAAAAAAGACATATATCAAAACCTTGCATATTTAAGCTATGCACCTATAATCTTTATTTCAGCAAAGACAGGACAAAGAGTAAATAAATTATTTGAAATGATAAACGAAGTTGCAAGATGCAATAGTATGAGAGTTCAAACAGGTACATTAAACGATGTAATAAATGAAGCAATTGCAATAACTCAGCCACCTACAGACAAAGGTAGAAGATTAAAAATATTATATGTAACTCAAGCAAGCACTAAACCACCTACTTTTGTAATATTTGTAAATAACAAAGACATTTTCCACTTTTCGTATGAAAGGTATTTAGTAAACCATATAAGGAAAGAATTTGGAATAAATGGTACACCAATACGAGTTATTGTAAGAGAAAAACATGATGAAGAAGAATAAAATTAATTAAGGAGGAATTATTATGGCAATTTATATAATAGTAGCATTAATTGCGTATGCAATAGGAAGTGTCAATTTTTCAGTAATATTTAGTAGAAAATTCGCAGGATTTGATGTAAGAGATAAGGGAAGCGGTAATGCAGGAACAACCAATATGCTAAGAAATGTAGGAAAAAAAGCTGCTTTAATAACACTTATTTGTGATATTTTAAAAGGTATTGTTGCAATTTTAATAGCTTTCATTTTAGGAAAATTTGTACAAAATGCAGATAAAGCAGTGCTTGTACAAATTGCAGCATTATGTGTTGTTATAGGACATACATTTCCAATTTTCTTTGAATTTAGAGGAGGAAAAGGAGTTGCAACTTCTCTTGGAGTTTTACTTTTAATAAATTGGCAAATAGGACTTGTTTGCTTAATTTTCGCACTTATACTTATGGCTATAACAAAAATGGTATCAGTAGGCTCTATCGCAGCAGCGATACTTTATCCAGTACTTGTTATATGCCAAGTAGGAAGAGACTATTTCCTTGTTAGCGGAAGTTACATAGTATTTAGTATATTACTTGCACTTATTGTTTTATTCAATCATAGAGCAAATATTAAAAGAATATTATCAGGAACAGAAAATAAATTAAGTTTCAGTAAAAAATAATATATGGAGGAACAGATGAAAAACATTTGCATAATAGGAAGCGGGAGCTGGGGGTCAGCTCTTGCTGTAAGTTTAAGCCTAATTGGGCATAATATAAAAATATGGTCATTTACAGACGAAGAAAAAGAACTAATAAATAAAGAAAGAAAATGTAAATTCTTACCAAACATACAATTACCTGAAAACATATATTGCACAGCTTCTTATGAAGAAGCAATACAAGGAACAGATATAATTCTTCATGTAACGCCATCAAAATTCACAAGAGAAACTGTAAGAAACTATAAGCAATATGTTACAAATCAAATAATTGTAATATGTTCAAAAGGATTCGAAAAAGATACTCTTAAAACCTTAGACGAAGTTTTAGAAGAAGAACTACCAAACTCAAAAATAGCAGTTCTTTCTGGACCAAGCCATGCGGAAGAAGTATCAATTGAAATACCAACAGCATTAGTTGTTGCATCAAAAGACGAAGAAGTAAATAAAATGTTACAAGAAGAATTTATGAGCCCATCTTTAAGAATATATACTTGCACAGATGTAAAAGGAGTAGAACTTGGAGCAGCATTGAAAAACATAATAGCATTTTGTGCAGGAGTTGCAGCAGGATTAGGACTTGGAGACAATACATTTGCAGCATTAATAACAAGAGGACTAAAGGAAATTGCAGCTTTAGGAGAAGCTCTTCGGCGGAGAAAAAGAAACTTTCTATGGACTCACAGGTCTTGGCGACTTAATTGTTACTTGTTTAAGTGAACATAGTAGAAATAGAAAAGCTGGATTACTTGTAGGTCAAGGAAAAACGATTGACGAAGCAAGAAAAGAAGTTGGCATGGTAATAGAAAGCATAGATAATATTGACGTTGCATATACTTTAGGTAAAAAATACAATATTGATATGCCAATACTTAATACCGTTTATGACATATTGTATAATAATCTAAATGCAAAAGATGCAGTACAAATTCTTATGCAAAGAGAAAAAAAGTCGGAATTTTAGAATTTTTTTGCATAATTTTTTGGCGAAGGAAAAAAATAAGAAAAGAAAGGAATGTGATTGGGTATGGAAATATTTGAAAAAATAGGTGATGCCGCATCAGCAACATATAAATATACTGCTGAAAAAACTTCTAAAATTGCAAAAGAAACTAAAACAAAAATGAAAATTAATGAATATAAAAGAGAAATTAATGATTTATATATAGAAATAGGTCAGACTATATATGAAAAATTTGCTTTAGACGAAGAGCCAGATAGAGAAGAAATTCATAAGAAATGTGAAGCAATACACTCTCTAACTGATAAAATTGTAGAATGTAAAGACAAAATTTTACAATTAAAAGAAAGAAAACAATGCAAAAACTGCTTTGAAGAAATAGAAATAACAGCAAATTATTGCCCAAATTGCGGATTTGAGCAAGAACATATTGAGCAAGAAGAAGAGTGCAATTGCGGATGCGAAGAAGATAAAGAAGAAGAAGATGAAAAGAAAGAAACAAAAGAAGAAAAAGACAAAGAAGATAATGAAGAAGAAGAATAAAAGGAGGCAAAACCTCCTTTTTCTAATATGGGTATCTTTCATATAAGTATCTAATTAATTTGTCAGCATTATGCTCTGTTACATTTATAAAAGCATCTTCGTCTAGACTTATCCACATATTTATTTTATATAAATCTTTATTATCAACAAAAGTTCCGACAATTTCTGCCATTTCGACTGGATTCTCAAAATATTTTTCCCATTTTAAATCATTTTTCAAATATACATTTTTCCTATAAAAGTTAGACAAAAACCTTGAAATCTCACCTTTTTTATCACTATAAAGATTAACTATTGTAGCAACCATAAAATCCTCCACTAGAGTTAATATTTATTTTTTAAATATGTTACGCAAAATAACAGAAAATATACATAAAATTGACCTTTTCTGAGATAATAATATATGAAATGGAGGACGCTATGGAAAACAAATTCATGAACACGATAATAAAAGCAATTATATTTGTTGCAATACTATTTAGTATTGTATTTGTTTTATCAATATATGTAAAATCATTTGGGAGTTCAAGTGAGAATAAAGATATAGAAAAAAAGTACGAAGATGAAATTAGATACTTAGATATTAAAATATTAAGTTTGGTAAATTATCTAAACAATATAGATTTACAAAATTACAGAGTGGTAATTACGAAAGTCGCAACTGAAAGCGATACAGGAAGTAGTTCAGAGAAAACAGAACAAAATACAAATGAGACAGAAGACAACGCAGAAAATGGTACTGATAAAGAAGAAACGACTTTAACAAAAATGGAAGAAGAAACAATAGTACAAGAAAATAATGAAGTTGACTGGAAAACCATAGAAGGAGAGCTAGAAATTCTTTGTAGCACTTGGCCAAGCATTGTACTTGATTTATATAATAAAGATATTAAATCAGAAGATATAGTAGGTTTCAGCGATGCTCTAGACCAAGCCATAATAAATGCTGAAAATAAAGATAAAAATATGACAGCTATGTATCTTGCAAAATTATATGGATATTTACCAACATTTTTAGGCAAAATTCAAACAGAAGAAATGAAACAAGAAGCCATAGAAGCAAAATCATATATAGTAAATGCCTATTCTTATGTTCAAACTGACGATTGGGAAAGAGTTGATTCAGAAGTTGAAAGGGCACGAAATCTTTTCTCTAGCCTAGTAAATGACCCAAGTCTAATAAATAGCGCTAAAAAATACAACATAAATAAATCATATATTGTAATTGAGGAATTAAAAAATTCCATATCTTCGCAAGATAAAGGAATTTTCTATATGAAATATAAAGATGCCCTAGAAGAGCTAAATGTATTGTCTTAATAATTTTTATGTCTATATTTAAAGACAAATTTTTTCTTTAAAAATTGTGAAAATTCTTCGCTTTTACCAAGAGAAAATGTTTTTTTAGATAAAATAAAAGCGTTTTCTCTTGTTACATAAAGGTAAAAATAACTTTTAGTTTCATATATTCTGTGAAGCATAAAATATCTATAATTAAACGTGCCATTTTTATTTGAAACTTCAAAATAGTTATCAAAAAAAGTAAAAGTATTTGTATTGTTATCCGCAATTTTATCACTTTTTAATTCTTTATCAACAACTGATTTTGGATGATATATTCTATATGCTAAAAATCCAATTAAAATAAATGTTATAGTCATACCTTGAACTCTGTTATTTGAGCTAAATGAAAGATAAATGCAAAGCGCAAATAATGCAACCCAAAATATAGTATAGGTTATATAATGAAAATTAAATGTTTTTGCATGGAATCGCAAAAATTCCATGTAGGTATCTTTGTTATATGTTGTTTTATTTACAAATAATTTTTTCATTTATTTTATACCTCCATGAGAATAACAAAAAATTAACTACATAGCTATTTTACCATAAAAACTTTACAAATTGCAATAGAAATGCTATACTGTTTGGAGAAAATTAGTAAATAGAAAGGATTAATATGGACGAAAAATTAATAAAACTTTCAAATGAAGTAGAAGAAGAAATTAAAGATGTAATAAAAAAAATAGACGAAGACTGCATATATAATAGTTATAAAGTTTTAAAAGCATTTCAAAATAACAATATATCAGAAATGCACTTTAACTCAACAACGGGATATGGATATAACGATGTACGGAAGAGACGCAATAGAAAAAATATTTGCAGAAGTTTTAGGCGCAGAAGATAGCCTCGTAAGAAACCAATTTATTTCAGGAACACATGCTTTAACAGTTGGACTATTTTCACTTTTAAGACCGGGAGACACACTTCTTGCAATATCAGGAAAACCTTATGATACACTTGATGAAGTAATAGGCATAAAAGAAAATGCAAGCTCATTAAAAGCATTTAATGTAAATTACCAAGAAATTCCATTAATAGATAATAAGTTTGATACAGATAAAATAATAGAAACACTAAAAGCAAATAAGATAAAATTAGTACATATACAACGCTCAAAAGGATATTCTACAAGAGAAAGCATATCAATAGAAGAGATAGAAGAAATAATAAGAGAAATACGTAAAATAGATAAAGAAGTAATAATATTTATAGACAACTGTTACTGCGAATTTGTAGAAAGAAAAAGTCCATTAGAAGTTGGGGCAGATGTAATAGTTCGGTTCACTTATTAAAAATTTAGGTGGAGGAATCGCACAAAATGGAGCATATATTGCTGGTAAAGAAAAATATGTATCACTTGCAGGAGAAAGACTTACATCACCAGGTCAAGGCAAAGAAGTAGGACCAACATTAGGTGCAAATAAAAATTTCTTACAAGGACTATATCTAGCACCTAGCGTAGTCGCAAGTAGCTTAAAAACAGCTGTATTTGCAAGCAAAATATTAGAAAAATTAGGATATAAAGTTTCTCCAAAGTTTAATGAAAAAAGAACAGATATTGTTCAAACAATAGAATTTGGAGAGCCAGAAAAACTAATTAAATTCTGCCAAGGAATACAAAAAGGCTCTGCAATTGACTCTATGTCTGTTCCAGAACCATGGGATATGCCCGGATATACTGACAAAGTAATCATGGCAAGCGGAAGTTTTACACAAGGCTCATCTATAGAATTATCTTGCGATGGACCTGTAAGACCACCATATATCGCATTTTTACAAGGCGGTTTAACCTACGAATACGGCAAAATAGGTATACTTACCGCGATAGAAAATATGACAAAATAGT
>CANRAW010000043.1 GCA_947628715.1 uncultured Clostridia bacterium | reverse complement strand
TTATTGCATTTTATGTTAATAAGTGTTATAATATTTCCATATATATTATCGAAAGGAACAATAATAATGCCAACAAATACTTTATTAAATTTCCATATACCAAGATGGTCTGAACTACCAAACTTAGACTTATACTTAGACCAAACCGTAACAATAATAGAAAAATATTTGAAAAACTATATAGGAAACAAAGACGACGCAATAATTACAAAAACAATGATTAACAACTATGTAAAACAAGGTCTTATGAGACCACCAAGAAAAAAGAAATATAATAAAATACATATAGCAACACTAATCGTAATTTGTACACTAAAACAAGTTTATAGTATAAACGACATATCAGAACTTATCAAACTTGCAATAAATACAGTAAAATTCAACTCAGCTTATGATAAATTCTGCGAAGCAATAGAAAAATCTATACTTTATACATTTGATGGTGTTGAATACGAAATTTCAGACAATATCACATTTGAAGAATCATTACTAAAAAGCGTAGCACAATCATTTGCAAATAAACTATATGTAGAAAAAACATTTTTGCATAAATAAAAAGCCTAGACAAAAAATTCGTTGTATACATAAAAAAACCAAGCTATCGAAATTGCTTGGTTTTTTTTACACCAAATTTATACATATTTATTAAAAAATGAGAAATACTATTTCATTATGAAAATTTTAAATGATTTAATTAATTTTATAAAATACAAAGAAGATAAGGTCTATGACTTCGTCTTGCCAGATGCCTCGGCATCACAAGATAGCCAAATTGCAGATAAGGCAAACGAGCTAAAGCCACTAGAAAACGTAAGTGAAAATGTATATCCATCTATCGATGTAAACTTAGAATACGTAAAAGTAAAATATAACACACTAATAAATAGCGATATAAAAGTACGTGAATTCTTTATTCGTGTAAGAGAAAAACAATATAAAGCCTTCTTGCTTTATATAGATGGTATGATTAATAGTAGCGCTATTAATCAATTTGTAGTAGAACCTTTAATGCTAAACGGTAGTAAAAGTACATCCTCGCAAGATATTATAAGCACGGCAGTTACAAATAATGTTACCGTTAGAAGAGTAAAAAAATTCAATTTAATAGACTATATCTCTGAGTGCCTTATACCTCAAAACGATGTTACAACTGTAACCAAATTTAAAGAAATATTCCCACAGGTCAATAGCGGTGTATCTGCACTATTTGTAGACACCATAAGTACCGTGTTTTTAATCGACGCAAAAGGCTTCGATAAAAGAAGCGTTACAAATCCAGAAAACGAAACAATTATAAGAGGTTCACAAGAAGGCTTTATCGAAGCAATTCGTACAAATACATCCCTTTTAAGAAGAATAGTAAATAATGAAGATTTAATCATAGAAGACCTAAGTGTAGGAACAATCAGCGCTACTAAAGTTGCAGTATGTTATCTAAAAAATGTTGCAAACGATGACCTAGTTGCCGAAATTAAATATAGAATCAACAATTTAAAAGTAGATTATATAACCTCCTCTGGGCAACTAGAACAATTAATCGAAGACACCTCATATAGCATACCTCAGCTTATTGCAACAGAAAGGCCAGATAGAGTCGCATCAAATATCTTAGAAGGAAGAGTTGCAATTTTGGTAAATGGAACACCTTATGCACTTATCGCTCCAGCTGTTTTTATCGACTTTCTTACATCTCAAGAAGATCGAAATATAAAATACCAGTATGCAAATCTTTTAAAAGGAATCAGACTAATAGCTTTATTTTTAACACTACTATTACCACGGACTTTATGTTGCAGTAACAACATTTCACCAAGAATTAGTACCAACTGAACTGCTATTTGCAATTGTGGCATCTAGGAGCAACGTTCCATTTCCTGTCATTTTCGAAATACTGATTATGGAACTGTCTTTAGAGTTAATTAGAGAATCAGGAGTTAGAGTTCCCGGTCCTCTTGGTCAAACAATACGGAATCGTTCGGAGCACTTATATTAGGAGATGCCGCAGTTTCTGCAAATATTGTAAGCCCTATACTTGTTATTATTGTTGCTATCACTGGTATAACATCATTTGCAGTTCCAGATTATTCATTTAGCTTTCACATGCGTATAATGAGATTTATGTATATCATATTAGGCTATATAGCTGGATTTTTAGGTATTGCTTTTGGTATTGTTTTACATTTAGTAATATTTGCAAGCATTAACTCATTTGGTGTTTCATATTTAAGCCCATATTCTCCTGTATCAAACGACGACGAATCTGGATACTTCTTATCTAACTTGTGGAAAAGAGAAAATAGAAGAAGTTTCTTAAATACCAAAAGGCAAAAGAAAGAAGAAGAAATAAGTTTAAAATGGAAAGATCAGAAAGGAGTATAAAACTTTTATGAAGGAAAGAAAACTGGGAACTTTTCAAGCAATTGCAATAGTTGTAACTGTAATGATTTCCCATATTATATTAAATATGCCAAACCACTTAATTACAAATACTCGGTTCTGCAACCATACTTAATCTTATTTATGTGTTTGTAATTGCTCTTTTCATATTTTACATTGCCTCAAAAATTTTTGACTTATTCCCAAATCGCGATATTATGGATATATGCGAATACGCTGGCGGAAAAACGGCAAAAAATATTTTTAGTGCCTTTGTATGTATATATTTACTTGTGCTTTCTGCTTTTGTTATTAGAATATTTGCCGAAAGCCTAGTCCTTATATACTTTCCAAATATCGACTTAGAATTAATTATACTAATTTTTATTGCCATCACAGCTATTATCAATTTATTTGGTTTTAAAGCAATTGCAAGAATAACACTTATTATCCTCCCTATTATTCTCGTTCGGCATGATAATTGTATTTACCTCTTGTGCATCTGACTTTGTACCTGAAAGAGCTTTGCCAATATTTGGTTATGGTCCTTCTAATACCTTTCTTTCAGGTCTTAGCAACTTATTCGCATTTAGTAGTACATTTATCTTAGCACTTATGATGCCACTTATTGGAGACGGCAAAAGATTAAAAAAAATTGGCATAATATCGCTTATTATATATTTTGTTTATTTAATGATGGGTGTAATTGCGCTTTTATTCATTTTTCCTTCCATAACTGAAATAAACAATACCCTATCAATATATATTCTTACAAGAAATGTTAACTTTGGCGATTTTATTCAAAGAATAGATGCCATTTTTATACTTTTCTGGATAATGTCCATATTTAGTTATCTTGCAATTGTTATGTACTTTTTACTTAACTCTTTTAAAAAAATAACTAATATTAAGCAAGAAAAAGCTATGGTATATGGCTTTTCCGCTTTAATGTTTATTATCAGTATGCTACCAAAAAATATTGCTGATATTAAATTTTTTGAAAACACATTTTATAGATATGCCTCAATTGTATTCGTATTCTTTTTAACAATGACAATTTTGATTTGTGCATATTTTAAGAAAAAACGTGAGCTAAAGAAGGGAGACTTAGATATTGAAAAAGCGACTTAACATTTTTTTAATCGTAATAATACTTACAATTTTTGCCTTTAGTAGTAGTACAGCAAAGCAAGATATAAACGATTTATCTTACGTTGTTGCAATTGGTATTGACGTGGGCGAAAACAGTGACTTAAAAGTAAGTTTTCAGCTTTCTGTTCCATCAGCTGGTGGCAACAGTTCTAGCTCTGAAGGCTCTTCTGGTTCAAGCTCAGAATCTGATACTGTAATTGATACAATAGAATGTCCATCTTTAGAATCGGGCATAAGTCTTGCCAATGGCTTTATAAGTAAAAAATTAAATTTATCACACTGTAAAGCAATTGTTATTTCTGAACAGGTTGCATCTTTAGGCATCTCAGATATTATATATACTTTAATTAATAATCCTGAAGTAAGACCAGACTGTAACGTTTTGATTTCACGTGCTACTGCTTATGATTTTTTATCTGATTCAAAATCTAAGATAGAAAGCATAACAGCTAAATATTATGAAGTTATCGCAACCTCTAGCAGATACACAGGCTACACAGACGATATAACTATATCTGATGTTTTTAACAGAATTACTGATACATTTGGTGAAGCATCTGCTATCTTAGGCTCTACCACATCTAGCAGTAATTCAAACCAAAATGCAGACCCAGATACAGACACAATTGCAGGAGAAACGACCTCTAATTCAGAAGAAAGTAAACAAGCATCTACAAATATCGATGTTGATGGACTTGCAGTTTTCAAAGGAGATATATTAGTTGGCGAATTAACTGCAACAGAAACAATTTGCCACCTAATTGTTACCAATAAATTAGAAGAATGTATCTTTTCTATTCCTAGTCCATTTGACGAAGATAATTCTATTGATTTATATGTTTCTTTAGATAAAAATACCAATACTGATGTTAAATTTGTAAATGGTGCACCACTTGTTTCTTGCGATGTAAAACTTAATGCAAGAATTTTATCCTCAGGGGAAAACTCTAACTATTTCGAAGGCAATAATTTGTCAATTATAGAAGAATACGCAAACTCCTATGTAAAAAATCAAATAGAAGCCTATTTTTATAAAACATCAAAAGAATTTAACTCCGATATTGCTCTTCTAGGAAGACATGCTGTCAAATATTTCGATACATGGGATAAATGGGTAAATTATAACTGGCTTGATAATTATTCAAACGCTGTTTTTGATGTAAAAGCTAATGTTAATGTAATATCTAGTTATCTTATTTCTTAAGGAGGTTTTATGCTAATTATTGTTATAATTTTAAGTATTATTGCTTTTGTTAAAACTTTAGGATATGCAATTTATGAATATCAAGACAATGGAAATAAAACTGTTGGAATTTTTTTAGGAGTATTTGCAATTGTTGCACTTGTTCGGCCCTATTATAATAACTTCGATAAGGTAATAATTTAGGCATAATGCCTCTATTCTTAAATAAAATTGATACTAATTAAAAAAATCCCCAAGGCAAGAGCAAATTACTCCTGCCTTGGGGTATAAATGTAACTTTTTATATCATACGGTTATGTTCCCGATATGACCGATAGTTTGGTCTGCAACCACGCTCGCAGGAAGAGTATGCCTCCGCGGCGTAGCTTCTAAAAGATGTTTTTGTTCTCTGCTTGTGTTGTATATGTTTCTCTAGCTATGGCGATTTTTTTGGGGTTATCTTGATTTCGTCTGTTGCCGAGCTTCCATAAAGTGTACCATCTGGTTTTTGAATTGCTAAATCAAGTTTGCTAAGGTCGATAGTAACTACGGGGCGCATCGAATTATTGTCGTTGCGCCTGCCATACTCCGAGTCGAACATAACGTAAGAGCTCACGTTGCCACTGAACACACGGAACACGCGGAAATACGCATAGCTACTGTTGAAGTAAACGCAGCGCGAAGCCACCCAGTAATATCCTGAACTTGGTACTATTAATTCTTCATAACGACTAGGTATTGTTAAACTACTCCATCTAAAATTATAATATGTATATTTTACTGATAAGCTAGTTACATTAGTTCCTTCTGTATATCCGCTATACCACTGGTTTTGTTCACTTAATCCTAATTTACTTCCTGTAACTTCATCTACTACTGCTCCCTTCTCATTTGGATAGATATTTGGTATGTTTCTATAGTCTGAACTATCTATTGGATATGTCTTTCCATTTTGGTATCCGCTACTTGTATAACTTGTTGGCTCATATATCTTTTTTCCATCTTCTTTTCTTATGTTCTCTATATCCTCTATCTTGATACTTCTTGCTTTTGTTCCTAGCTCTTTACTACTATAACACGTCTTACATAAGTCATTTAATAGTTTGACTGCATTGTTATAGCCCTCATAACCATATAATGTTAGTGCATAGTTCGTCTTCACATCTGATATTAGTGTCATTTCGTTTCCTGCTATTTTAAATATCCTCCAGTTTAAGTCTTCTGTTATTGGTGCAGCTGAGTTTTTATATGATGAGTTTGTGGTTTCTCCGCTTGAGTAGTGGTTTATTCCGTATTTGCCATCAGTTGTATAATCTGGGTCCTCACTTACTCCTGTTGCATCGGCATTATATGTTGCATGGTCAACATATTTTCCATAGTCTATATATTTACCTATTAAATCCACTGGGCGGAGGCTGTATGGGTCCCCTTTAGCACCCGTACCCGTCTCTCCAACATACGTCGTCTGTAGGCTGATTGAAACCATTGGACGTACCGAATGATCGCCGTAGCTCTTGCCTGATTGCCCAAAGAACATATAGCACTGGTTCAACGAGTCCTTGTCCATACGGAACACGAAGAAGTTCGCAGTATCACCTCTACAAGAGACGCAGCGCGAAGCCGCCCAGTAATATCCTGAACTTGGTACTATTAATTCTTTATAATGACTCGGTATTGTTAAACTACTCCAGCTATAATAATAACATGTATATTTTACTGATAAGCTACTTACCTTAGTTCCTTCTGTATATCCGCTATACCACTCGTCTTGTTCACTTAATCCTAATTTACTTCCTGTCTCTCCATTTACTTCTGCTCCCTTCTCATTTGGATAGATATTTGGTATGTTTCTATATCTTTCAGTTGTTATCTCATATGTCTCTCCATTTTTGAAACTGCCATTTTCATAATTTGTTGGCTCATATATCTTTGTTCCATCTTCGTTTCTTATGTTCTCTATATCCTCTATCCTTATACTTCTTGCTTCTGTTCCTAGTTCTAAGCTACTATAACACTCTGCACATAAGTCATTTAACAACTTCACTGCATTGTTATATCCGTTATACCCATATAACGTTAATTTATAGTTAGTTGGTACATCCGATATTATTAGCATCTCTTTTGCTTCTTTATCTACACTATATATTCTCCAATGTAATTCTTCTGTCTTATGTGCTGTGTTTGTTGTTTTACTTGAGCTTGTATCATCATTTACTCCTGAGTAATAGTCGATTCCTCCGTCTGCAGACACGTCTACATCTCGTCCTGTTCTATCTGCGTTGTATGTGCTTCCTCCTGAGTTCGCATCCGCATCCCAGCCATCTATCCATCTTTGATAATCTACATAATCACCTACCCTTTCTGATAATTCGTCTATACTTAACATTGCCTTTTCTGTTGTTACTGTTATTGCCTCTCCTATTTTTTCGTTTCCTGCAGTGTCTATTACAACTACTCTTAAGTAATATTTTGTTCCATCTTTCAAATCTTTATATGTATATTCCATGCTGTTTGCTGTGTTTTTTACAGTTTCGCCTTCGTCAAATCCTGATGTAGCACTTTCTGTACTCTTTTGGAACTTATAATTTGCAACTTTTGATGTAGCATCTTCTCCTTCTGCTGTAACTGTAATTGTATCTTTTCCGGCTTCTCCTTTTAATGTTAATTTTGCTTTTGTTGGTGGCTGAGAATCTTTCTTTATTGTTATTGTATATGCACCATCTTTTGTTATGTTTCCTGCATTATCCTCTGTTTTTGCATATATTTCTGTCGTTCCTTCTTCTGTTATTGTTATTGACCCTGAAGTCCCCGGTAAATTTTTGTCAAGTTGTGAAGCAGCATTTCCATATATTATTTGCTTTATTCCTGAACTTGGTTCTGGGTCTGTTCCTGCTTGTAATGTCACTGTTACACTTGGGCTTGTATACCATACTCCAGTTGGTATCTTCTTATTCCCATTTATTTCTCCTGTTTGTGTTGGCTGAGCAGGTGCAACTGTATCTTTTTTAGTCGTTCTTGTTGTTTCTTTTGATATTTCACTCTCTGTTTTTCCTAATGCCCATGCCTTTATTTCATAAGTTCCATCTTCTGTTATTTTATATTCTAATGTTATACTTGTTCCTTCTTTTGTTTCTGATTTTACTATCTCTGTTCCTTTTGTTATTTGATACTTTATTCTTGTTGCTGATGTTTTATCTGCGGCAGCTGAATCTGTTATTGTTATCGTTATATATCCTTTTCTCCAGCTTCCATCATGTCCTAAATCCATAATAGTTGAATCCTCTGTACTATTACTTGTTAGCTCTATTTTTGGTGCAAGTAAGTCACCTAACGTTGTTCCTTTTACTTGTTCACTTGTTGTTTTATTTCCTGCATTATCTGTTACGATTACTCTAAAATAATACGTTGTTGCTGTATTTAATCCTCCATAAGTATATTCAAATGTTCCACTATTTGTTAAAGTAGATGCTTGTTTTGTATCTACTGTTTGGAATCCTTTTTCTTCACTGGTTGCTGATTTTTGGAGTTCATAACTTGCAACTCCTGATGTAGCATCTGCTCCTGTAGCTGTTACTGTAATTGCGTTATAAGTCTCCGTTCCTTTTGCTAATTGAGCTACATTTGGTGCTGTTGCATCCCTTTTTACTATTCTTGTACTTGAACTTTCTGATATATCTCCTGTTTCTTTTCCTACCGCCCATGCTGTTATTGTATACTCTACATCATCTGTTGTTATTTCTTCTTTTAATGTTAGTGGTAATTTTACTGTTTCACTTTTTACATTTGTTCCATCTTTTTTTGTTATCTGATATTTTACTTGTGTTGCTGATGTTTTTGCACTATCAGCTGAATCTGTTATTTCTATTGTTATATTTCCTTTTCTCCATGATGTATCGTCATTTGCTGTCATTTTATCTTCGTTTTTTGTACTTGTTAAGTTAATTGTAGGTGCTTTTAAGTCTCCTTTTGTTTTTCCTTTGACTGGTTCACTTTCCGTTGTATTTCCTGCATTGTCTGTTACAACTACTTTGAACCAATATGTCTTTCCTGTTTCTAGTCCTTCATAAGTATAAGCTGATGTATTTGGATTCTCAGAATTTGCATCTATTGTTACTCCTTCGTTCCATCCACTGTCTGCACTTGTTGCACTATAATAGAACGTATAACTTGCAACCTTTGATGTTACATCGTCTCCTTTTGCTGTTACTGGGATTGATGTATAGTCTGGATTTCCTACTGTCAATGTTGCTTCACTTGGATTTGTTTTATCTATTTTTATTGTTTTTTGTGTTGATGCAACTGACTTATTTCCTGCTTTATCATAAGTATATGCAGTAACTGTGTGAGTTCCATCTGCTGTTATTGCGTTTGCTATTTCTGTTTCAGTTGTACTTGCATCTGCAAGTGTTATTGTTTGTTCTGCTCCACCATCTATACTATATGTTACCTTATCTACATCTGAAATTTTGTTTACTCCTGATTTTTGTACATCTTTTATTCCTGTTATTTGTAATAATACATCTTTTTTATACCAATTGTTTAATCCATCTGGTTCTTCCTTTGCTTCAACTGTTGGTGCAGTTGGAGGTGTCCTATCTATATATGCTGTTCTTGTATTTGTTTCTGAATTTCTTCCTGTTCCATCTGTAACATGTGCTGTTACGTCAATTTTTCCTTCTCCTTCTAAGGTTGTTTTTACCTCTCTTTTGTCTCCTCTTTGTTCGTTCTCTCCTGTTATGTTATATACGATTTGTGTTGAACCTGTCTTTGACTCTTCCGCTGTATCTGTTATTGTAACTCCAACCTTTTCATTATACCACTCGCCATCTTCTTTTTCTGGATCAAATGCTATATTTGGTTTTAGTAATAATCCTTTAGTTTTTACTTGCATTTCTTTCTGAGTTGCCCTATTTTCTGCCATATCTGTTGCTTCCACTATTACTATGTAGTTTGTATTTGGTGTAAGTCCTGTTACTTTATATTGTTTATTTGCTGTTACATTATCATGTAACTGTATTAATTCTCCACCTTGCGTTTTTACTGTATATGTATACATTACTTTATAGTTTAGGTCTCTTTCTGGATTTCCTGATAAATTATCATTTGCTTCTGTATTTATTGTAAAGCCATATTCTGATACATCTGTTATATTTATTTCGTCGCTTATGAATTTTGGTGGTGTACTATCTTTATATATCTCTACTTCTTGTGGGTCTGATACGTTTCCTGCATTATCTACTACAACTATTTCTATTTTCCTTATTCCGTCTTTACTTATTGTTATTGGCTTTTTTGTATAATCTGCTACATCTTTAAAGTCTGAACTAAATTCTTCCTCTGTATCTGTTGTTTCTCTTAATGTGTATTTGTATCTATATTTTGCAACTCCTGAATTTCCATCTGTTGAATTTGCTAATGATATTTTTACATCTGGCGAATTATACCAAGTCTTTCCTTCTGGTTTTTCTGGTTCAATTGTTTTTGCTAGTGTTGGTTTTATATTATCATAGTTTATATCCTTTGTTGCAGTCTCTGATTGATTTGCATTTTCGTCTAATCCATCTAATACATACGCTGTTATTGTTATCGTTCCTGATATGCTTCTTCCTTGTGCATCTTTAAACTCTTCTTCTAATTCTATAGATGTTCCATTTACTGTTTCCTCTCCTGATGCTACTCCACCTAGTGTATAATGTATTGCTTTTGCTGTTGGGTTATCTGTACTTATTCTTACTTTTAATGGTACTTGGTCTGCTCCATACCAGTCATTTACAGCTACTCCATTTGATATTATCTCTATCTTTGGCGCAATAGCTGTACTTGATATTCTTATCCAAGCATATCTCATTTGTCCTGATGTAGCCGTTACTCTTACCCTATACCATCCTGTATATTGTAGGTCTGAAAATGTTGCACTTGTTCCTTTTTGTGTTTCAATTACCTCTCCTCTATAGATTAACTCTATCTTTTCAACATCTACATCAGAAGTATTCTTTACTTCTGCACTTAATGTTGCCTTCTCTTTATTGTATGTTGTCTTTAAATTTGGTAAAGCTCCTTTATTCTCTTTTCCAACATACTCTATAAACTTTTGCTCTGTTACTTCATCATAATAGATTTGATACATATATCCTTCAACTGTTGTAACTATTATATCGTCATTTGTATCTTCTCTATTTACATTAGCTGAGGCTTGTTTCACCCATATTGTCTCCTTGTTCATTTCCTC
>CANRAW010000042.1 GCA_947628715.1 uncultured Clostridia bacterium | reverse complement strand
TAGAGAACGCAATAATGCGGAAAGAATACTACTTTGCAAAAGTTAGCAGAGGAAATGAACAAGGAGACAATATGGGTAAAGAGTGCTTCTGCTAATGTAAATAGAGAAGATACAAATGACGATATAATAGTTACAACAGTGGAAGGATATATGTATCAAATCTATTATGACGAAGTAACAGAGCAAAAGTTCATAGAGTATGTAGGAAAAGAGAATAAAGGAGCTTTACCAAATCTAGTAACGAAATACAACAAAGAGAAAGCAGAGATTACAGCAGAGGTAACAAATACTGAAGAGGTAGAAATAGAAAAGGTAGAGCTAATATATAGAGGTGAAGTGTTAGAGACAAAGAACAGCAGTACAGTAATATTTTCTAACCTACAATACACAGGTTGGTATATGGTAAGAGTAACGGCTACATCAGGACAAATGAGATATGCTTGGATAAGAATATCTAGTACAGTAGTAGCACCAAAGATAGATATAATATCTAATGGGGTAGCTGTAAATGACTGGTATGGAGCAGACCAAGTACCATTAAAAGTAAGAATAAGTACAGATAATCCAACAGCAAAAGGAATAACTTATATGCTTGGAGGAGCAGTAACAAAAGGTGAAACAAGAGTAGATAAAACAACAGTTGAATTAGAAGAAGAACTAAAAAATGGAGGAAGCATAACAGTTTCAGGAAGAATAACAATAACAGCATGGGTAGACGATGGAGAAAATGGAAATGTATCAGAAAGAGCAACATTAGAGGTAAAATATGATAGCATTAAACCAATTTTAGCAAAAAATGTTACAACTGAAAAAAGTGGTACATGGTATAATTCAGAGACAGTTACAATATCGTTATCAGATTCAACAGATGCAAATTCAGGAGTTGCAAAATATAAATACAAATACACAATAAAAGATTCGGATTATGATAATGATATAGAATTAGGAAAATATAAAGAAGTAACAGATTATAGAAATACACCAATAACAATAAGTAAAGATGGAATAAGGAAAATAGAAATAGTTGTAGTAGATAATGCAGGAAATGTATCAGACCCACAAGAAGTTGAGATATATAAGGATAGTACGAAGCCAGAATTCATAACAGACGAGATAAGCATAACAGATGTAACAACAAATAGCTTTAGAATAAATACGGGAGCAACAGATAATCTATCAGGAAATCCAGAAAGAGACCAAAACTATAAAATAATGTATCATTATACTGTAAAAACACAAACAGGAGAAAAAGTAGAGTTAGGAAATACCCCAACACAAAATAACTACTATGATGTAACAGGACTTACACCAAATGTAATGTACATAATAACAGTAGAAGCAACAGATATGGCAGAAAATAAGGCTATACAAACAGAAAAGCAACAAAAGACGAAAGGAGAATTGTTACAACCAGACATAAAATTTGAACCAAGTGAGCCAACCAATAATGGTTGGTATCATGAAGATGTAAAAGCAATAATAACAGATACAGCAACAGAGGCAAGAACAGGATCGAAACACATTGTATATCAAGTAACAGGAAAAAATAAAGAAAACGGTAATGCAAGAAAAGTAGAAATAATGCTAAAAGAGGAAGGAAGCATTGATGTAACAGCAAATGTAGTTGATGACGAAGGTGGAAGTTCAGAAACAAATACAAAAAATGTAAAGATAGATAAGACACCGCCAAATGCACCAACAGTTTCAGTAAAGACAGAACCAGATGGATTAAATAAGTGGTATAAACAAAATGTATCAGTAACAATAAGCAATATAGAAGATTTACAAAAGTCAGGAGTAAACCAAATCTCAGGAGCAGATAAAGTAATATATAAAATAGACAGTGGAGCAGAACAAACAATAACATTAGAAAGTACAAGCATAACAGAAAAAGAAATAGCAGATGCAATAACAACAGACGGAAGACATACAATAACAGCATGGACTCAAGATAAAGCAGGAAATAAATCAGGAGCATCTACTGTATTAAACATAAATAAAGACGCAGCATCACCAAGCAAAGCAGAATTAACAGTTGGAACAATAGACTATCATACTATAAGTGTAACAGCAAAGGGAGACGATGTAACATCAGGAGTTGCAAGTTATGAGTTCCAAAAGTCAACAACAATTGCAGAAGAAGGATTCAAAACAGTAGAAACAATACAAGCATCAGAGTTAAATGATAGTGGAACATGTGAATATACTTATGACGGATTAGATACAGCAACAACGTATTATTTTAGAGTAGTTGTAACAGATAAGGCAGGAAACACAGCTACAAGTACAATTATAACAGCAAATACACAAGGAGAGTTAAAAGCTCCAACGATAACTTTAACAAGTACACTTGATACAGATAATATGGCAGAAACAAGTGACGGAATATGGAGAAAAGGAAACATATCAATAAATATAAAAGATTCAGGAACAGCAGGACAAAGTTCAGCAACAAAGATAAGGTATAAAATAACAAAGGAAACACAAGTAATAGAAGAAAGAACTGAAAATAGTTTAACTGTAAATTTAGCAGATAAAATAAAAGAAGATGGAACATATAAAATAGAAGCATGGGCAATAGGAAGAACAGAGACAGAAACAGCAGGACCAACAACGAGAAATGTAAAGAGAGATGCAACACCACCAAAAGCACCAACAGGTTTGGTAACAACGGGGGACAAAGCAGATAAAACATCTGAATATTATACAACCTCAGGTGTAGTAGTAACATTAACAGCAGGAACGGACCCAACACCTGGTTCTGGAGTAAGTAAGATAAGATATAAAATAGGTTCGGAAAGTACACAAGATGCAGACCCAATAGGAACAGATAAAACGACTCAAGTAACAATAGCAAATGAAGGAACAAATGAAATAACAGCATACACAGTAGATGTTGCAGGAAATGAATCAGACCCATTTACAATTACAGTAAAAAAGGATACAGTAAAGCCAAATGCACCAATAATAACTGTAACAAATCAAGAAAAGGATAAGACTAATGGTTGGTATACAAAGACGATAAATATAAAAATAACACAAGGTTCAGATGCAACCTCAGGACCAAAGAAGATAAGATATACAATAAATGGAAAAGTAGAAACGGTAGAAATACCAACAGGCGTAGATTATATAGAAACGACAATAAAAGATGATGGCGAAAGTTTTGATGTATTTGCATATACAATAGATGGAGCAGGGTTAATTTCAGCTCAATCAGATAAAACAAGTGTAAAAAAGGACGAGGCACCACCAAGTAGCGCAAGCATAGAATTACAAGAAGGTGTAGAAACAACAATAGATACAATTTCAGTTACAGCAAAAGGAACAGATTCAACCTCAGGAGTTGCAAGTTATACATTTCAAAAAAGTACGACAAGTGAAAGCAAAGGATTTGACGATGTAGTAACTGTAAAAAGTTCTGATAGCACATATAACTATACTTATGCAAATCTTGATATGGGTACAGAGTATTGGCTTAGGGTAATTGTTACAGACAATGCAGGATTAACTACACAGTCACAAGCAATTGCTGAATCAACTAAGTCAAAGGAACCACAAATTGGAGATTACGTAAATTATCAGGAGCATATAAAAGTTGCAACTTATAATGCCGAACGTAGCGACGAAGATACATCATTAGACGGAGGAATAGACTCGTATTCTGGAGTTTCGGATGAGGTAGTTGCATCTGAAGGAGTCTCGCATAATACTGCTCATACTACGGAAAATTTCGATTGGAGAATTTATGGAATAACTGATACAGATATATTCGTTATTGCTACGAGACCAACGGATTGGAAACTATCTTTATATGGCTATAATGGTTACAATAATCGGAACTAAATTAATCTGGGACATGTGCTCTACTTGTTATTCCTCAGATATACCTAGTTCCATCGCAATGCCGTTCTGCCCGTTCGCTGTACTGGCCCTTTCTTCCGAGATGAAAGGGATTTGGAATTCTTCCGATTTCATAAATTACAATAAGGTAAAACCTAAAAGTGGAATGCCTACCTGGAGAAGTCAAGAGGTACCTTCTCTCGCGAGTTTACCCGCTAGCATTTCTGACTATACTTCCGCGTTACAGTATTGTATATCTGAATTCAGATTAGGGTACTCAACATCACCTTCATCCATCCGCATGATGGGATCGGTGCGTGCGTTCAATGAGTCGTCATTCGACGCATCACGGTTCCGAAACAATGTCAGTCTTGCTCGACGTTATCGATACGCATCAAGTTTGGGGTGCTTTACCAGGTTGTAACTATTCGACGGGCTCCTCATACAGCAGGCAAACATTTTGTACTTTTCGGTCTTACTGCCTCACTGGTGTCTTCGGGCTATATATCTTTCCAGACTACGGAGTTGTTAACCAACCACTCAAACAACAGCTCTGGAGGAGAGGATTATTACTCACTACCAATCAGCGTTGTAGCTAAACTATCGAAAGAGTATGTCAATCTTAGCTGGGATAAGTCAACTAATCATTGGGTACTTAATCCTTAAAATTAACTACTATTGGGGTCAGATATGTATAATCGCTCTTATATACTTCCTGGATCAAGTATCACCGATTCTTTCCGTTTAGCTCTAAACTCTGCGTCTCTTGGGTAAACTTCCTTTATGTGATATAATATTATTTCATTAAAGTATAAAAGTTTAAATATAAGCATGAGGTAAATGTACATTGAAAGAGTTAAGCCAACTGCTTTGTGAGATGGAAAGCATTAAAAGGTATATGAAATAAATAAAAATTCCCCGGCTTAGCTGGGGGATTTTTTTCTTTCAAAATTGTAAGGTTATTTTTTAATGCTATATGGTATAATTACTACAAAGGAATGATGCGTTATGCAAAAAATATTAATTGTAGAGGATGACGAGAAACTTAGAAAAGAGCTTGAAATTTTTTTAGGATATAATGGGTATGAAACGGAAAGCATTAGTGTTTTTAATAATACCATAAGCGATATTTTAAAGGCAAAGCCAGATTTAGTGTTACTTGATATTAATTTACCGGGGGCAGATGGGGAATATATTTGCAAAGAGATACGAAGTGTTTCAAATGTTCCAATTATTATTGTGACAAGTAGAGATAACGAACTAGACGAGCTTTTAAGTATAAATTATGGGGCAGACCATTATATTACAAAGCCGTTTAATATTCAAATTTTGCTTGCTAAGATTAGTTCTGTTTTAAGAAGAAGTAAAATGGAAAAGTCGGCTGAAAGGCTAGAAACTAAGTATTTTACATTGAATATGTCAAAAAGTTTGATAGAGAAAAATGATAAAAAAATTGAGCTTACAAAAAATGAGTTTAAAATTATAAAGTATTTGATAGAGCATCAGGGTAAAATTGTTTCAAGGGAAGAAATAATGGATTATTTATGGGATAGTGATAGTTTTATAGACGATAATACTTTATCAGTGAATATTACGAGATTAAGAAATAAGCTAGAGGAATTAGATTTAAAGGATATAATAGAGACTAAAAGGGGTCAGGGATATATGCTAAAATAGGTTTAATTCTTGCAAATTTGTAAGGATAATGTAAGCAAAATCGATGGCAAGTGCTTTAAAAGTCTTGTATAATTCAAGTTAGAAGGGAAAGGAGTTTTACTATGAATAAAATTTTAGAGGTTCAAAATATTGAAAAATATTATGGCAACAAATCTAACTTGACAAAAGCGATAACTGGAATTAGTTTTAGTGTTGATAAGGGTGAATTTGTTGGAATTATGGGAGCATCTGGTTCACGGAAAAACAACATTGTTAAATTGTATTTCTACAATTGACAGAGTAACTTGTCGGGCATATTATTGTTGGTGAAAAAGATATTACAAGGCTAAAGGGAAATGAGCTCAATAAGTTTAGAAGGGAAGAGCTTGGCTTTATTTTTCAAGATTTTAATTTGTTAGATACTTTAACGTGCTATGAAAATATTGCACTTGCTTTGACTATACAAAAAGTTCATGCAAAGGAAATTGACGAAAAAATAAAAAAAGTTGCTGAAAGACTTGGCATTACAGAGATTTTATCAAAGTACCCATATCAAGTTTCAGGAGGGCAAAAGCAAAGAGTTGCTTCTGCAAGGGCAATTGTAACAAATCCTAAACTTGTTCTTGCAGACGAGCCAACTCGGCAGTCTTGATTCGAAATCGGCAAGACAGCTTTTAGAGAGTTTTGAATTTTTAAATCGCAAGTTAAGTGCAACGATTATAATGGTTACACATGATGCTTTTACTGCTTCTTATGCTAATAGAATCTTGTTTATTAAGGATCGGAAAAATCTTTAATGAATTAATTAAAGGAAATGATACGAGAAAACAATTCTTTGAGAGAATTATTGATGTGCAAACACTTCTTGGAGGTGATTTGAACAATGTACTTTGATAAGGAAGAGTATAACAAAGGCAGAAACGAAAGCTATAGCAATCATAGTGGCAGTTTGACATTGAAATTATCATTAAAAAATATGACGAAAAGTATTAAAGATTACGCGATATACTTTTTAACTTTAGTTTTAGGTGTAGCGATATTTTATATGTTTAATTCATTAGATAGTCAGCAAGCAATGCTAGATGTTTCTAAATCTACAAAAGAAATTATAAAACTAATGTTGGGAATGCTTGGGTTTGTATCTGTGTTTGTAGCAGTAGTTTTGGGTTTGTTAATTGTATATGCAAATAATTTCTTAATTAATAGGAGAAAAAAAGAATTTGGTATATATATGACACTTGGTATGGGCAAAAGACAAATTTCAAAGGTTATTTTATTGGAAACTATATTGGTTGGAATAATATCACTTGTGGCTCGGGCTTGCAATTGGTGTATTTGCGTCACAATTTATGTCTATATTAGTTAGCAAATTATTTGAAGCTGATATGAGTGAATATCATTTTGTATTTTCAAAAGATGCTTGCACCAAGACTTGCATATATTTTGCAGTAATGTATCTAGCTGTAATGATTTTTAATACAATGACAGTTTCAAAATATAAATTAATTGATTTATTAAATGCAACAAAGAAAAACGAAAAAGCAAAAATGAAGAATCCATTTTTGGCTGTTTTAGTATTTATTCTTGGAAGTAGTATTCTAGGATATGCTTATTGGCAAGTAACAGGAGATGTAAATTCAATGCAAACAGCGGAGAAGATGTTACCACCTATTCTGATGGGCATTGCTCGGAACGGTGCTAATCTTTTGGTCTTTATCTGGATTTATAATAACTGTTGCTCAAAGGATGAAAAATTTTTATTTTAAAGATACAAATATGTTTGTTTTAAGGCAAATAAATAATAAAGTTAATACAATGGTTGCAAGTATGAGTGTTATATGTTTAATGCTATTTATGACTATTAGTATTTTATCTTCTAGTTTAGCTTTGAGAAATACTATGCAGAGGGAATTAGTTGAAATGACACCAGTAGATTTGAATTTATATAAAACTGCTAATTTGCAAGAAAGCTATATGAAATATGGCGTAGAGCAGAGAATAACAAATGAGAAGCAAAGGGAAGATTCAAGACATCCTATTAAAGAGACATTGATTAATAATAACTTAGATATGGATGTGCTAAAAGATGTTGTTGAAATAGAGATATATGCTACAAATGATTTAACTTGGAAGGATTTTTTTGGAGATAGTTTTAATGAAGTTCATGAGAAATTTCCTGGGCTTGCTTATGGAAAAGCGGAGGAAATAGTAAAAATATCTGATTATAACAAAATTGCTAGATTGTATGGCATAAAAGAGTATACTTTAAATGAGGGAGAATATATTGTTCTTTGTGATTTTGAAAGTCAAACGGAGTTAAGGAACAAAGTATTAGCAAATGGAAATTATCCTTTAAAAATTGCAGGAAAGGAGTATACGTCAAAATATAATAAATGCCAAGAAGGATATATAATGATGTCAACAAGTCACACAAATACAGGAATTATTTTAGTACCTGATAGTTGTCCTTTAACAGAAGAAATGAAGGAAGAATATTTATTAGTCGCAAATTATAATGTGGAAACTGAAGAAGAAAAAGAAAAAATTGAAGAAATATTTGCAGGAAATGCTGGGTCTTCAAGTCTTATAAAATCATTAAATGATAACGGAATAGAAATTGACGGTTTTACAAAAATTAGCTTGAGGGAGGCAAGTATTGGTATTGCAACAATAGTATTATTTATAGCAATTTATTTAGGAGTTATATTTTTGATAGCTAGTAGTGCAATTTTAGCTTTAAAGCAACTAACGGAAAGTAGCGATAATAAGCAAAGATATACTATTTTGAGGAAAATTGGTTGTGATGAAAAAATGATTAATAGAGCATTATTTAGACAAATAGGTATTTTCTTTGGTATGCCACTTGTTTTAGCAATTATACACTCTATTTTTGGCATACAATTTGCAATAACGCTAATGTCTGGATTAGCAAATAAAGACGATTTGATGCCTTCTGCAATATGCACTGTTATTATAATTGGGGCAATATATGGCTCATATTTCTTAGCAACATATACTGGAAGTAAAAATATAATTAAGGAAAGTGAGTAAAAAATTAAGATTTAATTAAGATTCGCTAAAAAGCAAGAAATAGTTTGAACATTTCTTGCTTTTTTGATATAATTTTATTATCAAAAAATGGGAGGAAAATACAATGCAGATGTCGAATATTATGGAGTATTTAAAGGAGTTCATAATACTTGGTATTTTTTTGATTTTTATATTTTTAGTTGGATATTTTATTATATATAAAAAAATAATGAAAGGCACTAAAACGATAAATAGGAAAAAGTTTTTATTATATGGGATAAGTATTGTATATATGGCAATCGTGTTTGGAGCAACATTTTTAAGCAGAGGAAATGGATACAGAAGTGTTAATGTGCATTTATTTAGTTCATATAGAGAAGCATGGAACAATATGGCTGATTCAGTATTACAAAATATTGTGCTTAGAAATATCATATTAAATATTTTGCTTTTTGTACCGTTTGGCTTTATTTTGCCAATATATTCGGATAAATTAAAGAAAATATATAAGGTTCTGCCAATAGGTTTTGCGGTAACTTTATTTATAGAGATAGTTCAGTATGCAAGTAAAATGGGAATATTTGAAATAGACGATATTTTTAATAATACATTAGGAGTATTAATTGGATATTGCTCATTTATGATATTTAATAATGCTTTAAAAAGAGAAAATAGAAAGTACATATTTGCTTATGTTATACCATATATAGTTGTAATTGGAACTTTTTTAGGGATACATCTTGTATATGAAAGACAAGATGTAGGAAATTTAACAACAAATTATAATTATAAATTGGATATGAAAAATGTTGATGTAAAAAGTAATGTAGAGTTTTCAAATGAGAAAAATATGCAAAATATTTATTATACAAAGGTACTAACGGAAAAAGAAACAAGGGAGTTAGCACAAAGTTTATTTGAGAAAAATGGGACAAGCATAAATGAAAATAGAACTAATATTTATGAAAATACGGCTTTATATTATTCTAATGGTGAAAATTACCATATTACAATTAAATATAAAGGTGGAGCATATAGTTTTGCAACGAGTTCTGAGTTTAATTTAAGTAGAAATTTGCAAAAAAATCAAGAGGAAGAAGTAGAAAAGCCTACTGTGGTTTCAAATGGGCCAATTGTAGCAGAGGCGATTGATAATAATGAGCTAAAAAAGCAAGGGGCAAGCAGAGAAGAAGTAACAGAGGCTTTAAGTAATATAGGAATAACAGTGCCAGAAGATGCAGAATTTAGCGAAAAAGATGGATATTATGAGTTTGATATTGATATGAAACTTAATGATAATATATTGACAGATGGCTTTTTAATATGTTCATATTACATAGATGGAACAGTAGACAAAATACAAAATAATATAGTTACTTATAAGAAAGTAATGGAAAAAGAAGTAATTAGCAAGCAAGATGCTTATAATAAAATATTAGATGGAAAATTTAATTATCCAAAGAAAATTGAGAGTATGACTATAGAAGATGTAAGGTTAGATTACATGATAGATACAAAGGGCTTTTATGTGCCAGTTTATGTGTTTGGCGTTAATATAAATGAAAAACCAACAGAGGTAACGATAGAAGCATTAAAGTAAAAATTATCAAAAAATGGGAGGAATAAAAGTATGTGTACAGCTATAACTTATAGTACAAAGGATCATTATTTTGGGAGAAATTTGGATTTAGAGTATTCGTATAAAGAAACGGTTACAATAACTCCTAGAAATTACAAGTTTGATTTTAGAAAGGTAGGGTCAATTAACAGTCATTATGCCATTATTGGGATGGCTTATGTTGCAAATAATTTTCCACTTTATTATGATGCAATTAATGAAAAAGGATTAGGCATGGCAGGGTTAAATTTCCCAGTAAATGCTGATTATAAGGAAATAGAGGATGGAAAAGATAATATTGCTCCATTTGAGTTCATACCTTATATTTTATCACAATGTGCAAATATCAAAGAGGCAAGAGAAAAGTTAAGAAATTTGAACATTGCAAAAATTAATTTTAGTGATGAATTACCTGCATCTCCTTTGCATTGGATTATTTCTGATAAAGAGGAATCAATAACAGTTGAAAGTGTTAAAGATGGATTAAAAGTATATGATAATAAAGTAGGCGTTTTGACGAATAATCCTACTTTTGATATACACTTATTTAATCTAAATAATTATATGGCTTTATCAACAGAGCAACCAGTAAATAATTTTTCAAAACAATTGAATTTAGAAACTTATAGCCGTGGCATGGGTGCACTTGGTATGCCGGGCGATTTATCGTCTGCATCAAGATTTGTAAAAGCAACGTTTACGAAAATGAATTCAAAGTCAGGGGATTCTGAATCAGAAAGTATAAGCCAATTTTTCCATATTTTAGGCTCTGTATATCAACAAAGAGGTTGTGTACACATGGGAGAAGGACAATACGAAATAACTATTTATAGTTCTTGTTGCAATATGGATAAGGGCATATATTATTATACAACTTATGAAAATAGTCAGATTACAG
>CANRAW010000041.1 GCA_947628715.1 uncultured Clostridia bacterium | reverse complement strand
CCTTTTTGGCATGGGATTTTTTCCAATTTTATATTTTTTATAAAAAGTCTTGACTTTTAATAGTTAGTCTCCTTTCTCTAATCGAATTTTACGATAAGATTTTTCTTATCACCATTAGATAATGTAATTGTTGCTGAATTTGAGCCAGGTTTATTAACATGAGCACTAGCAACAGTAGGATTTGATGAACCCTTTTTATATTTATGTCCATTTATTTCGAATCCTTTAAAATCACTGAAATTGCTACCATCTTTTGTTATACTATATTTATATTGATATGTTGCATTTACACCTTGTACAGGATTCTCTATTAAATGTAATATGTACGTTGATTCCTTTTCTTTAACATTAATTGTAATACTTGCTGTTTTTCCATTTTCTGTTGTTACTGTAATTGTTGCACTTCCTGCTCCAACTGCTTTAATTTTTCCATTTTGGTCAACTGTTACAACATTTGAATTACTGCTATTCCATTTTAAACCTGTTTTTGCATTTGCATTGCTTGGTGTAATTTTTGCTTTTAAAGTATCTGTATCTCCAACTGTCATATTCCTTTCTTTTGAACCCTCTATACTAACCCCTGTTGGCTCAATCGTTGCTGGTTTACTTGGTACGCTTGGTGTACTTGGCACACTTGGGGTACTAGGTACACTTGGAGTGCTAGGTGTACTTGGCGTACTTGGCACACTCGGAGTGCTAGGTGTGCTAGGTGTACTTGGAGTATTTGGCGTACTTGGGGTACTTGGTGTATCTGGTACACTTGGGGTACTAGGATTATTTGGTGTACTTGGATTATTTGGAGTGCTTGGCGTATTTGGTTTACTTGGTGTGCTTGGGGTATTACTATTATCTGCATTTACTTTTACCGTAAATGATGCCTTATGTCCTCCATCTACCGTTTTAACTGTAATTGTAACTTTTCCTGCTTTTAATCCCTTTACATTTCCATTTTTATCAACTTTTGCAACATGAGTATTGCTACTGCTCCATGTTACATCTTTATTTGTAGCATTATCAGGAGATATTGTTACATTTAATTTTATTGTATCTCCAATATTTACTTGTGATTCTCCACTTATTGATACTCCTTCTACTGCAACTGTTTCTTTTGATATTGTTACTTTGCAATTTGCAGAGTAATTGCCATCTTCTGTTGTTACTGTAATTGTAACAGTTCCTTCTTTTAATGCCTTAACATTACCATTTTCGTCAACTGTTGCAATGTTTTCGTCACTAGAAGTCCATATTAATTTTACCTGTTTTGCATTTTCTGGCTTCAAAGTTGCAACTAGAGCTGCTGTTCCATCTGGTGCTAAAGTCAAATCAGAAGAATTTAACTCAACACCTTCAACTGCTACATTTCCTTCTTCTTCCCACTCTGCTTTTAAAGTCATATCTCTTTTTACAGGTAAATCAAAATCATATAATTCGGCTAAATAATACCAGCCAGCAAAAATATAACCTTCTTTAACTGGGTCTTCTGGTTCTTCTATTTTATTGCCATCTTTTACTTTTATAGAAGCTACTTCACTTCCGCCATCACTATCAAATGTTACTTTGTATGTCTTTTTATACAATAATAAAAATAATAGTATGATAAGAAGTAGTAATACAATTGCTACGATTATTGCGATTTTCTTTACTTTTTCTTTGTCTATTTCTGAAAGTCTTTTTTCCATAGACTTACTCCCCTTTCTTTAATATTTTATTTTTTGCTCTAAATAAACTGCAAGTATAGTTAAATCACCCCCTAAAAATGTTCGAAACAAAACCTAAAAACAACGTTTATCTTATAAGCACAAAAAGGATATATAGCTTTTTTTAAAGCTATATATCCTTAATATATCTTTTTTTGGTATAAAAAATAATCTCAAAGTCACATACTAGAAGTCTGTTTCTTTCTACAACTACATTGTTTTTGCCGATTTTTCATAATAATCGTCCCTTTGTTTTTTATTCTACTACATTATATTTATTTTACCATATAATATTATTGTAAGTCAACGTCTAATATGTTACTTTTATTTTACAATTATGCAAAATTTATACACTAATTTTTTTCTTATTCTTCTTTAAATCCAAGCCCATAAGCCTCCCTTGCATTAAATATTGTCATGAAGGAATTTTTATCTAAATTACTTGCTATTCTTCGTATTTTCGTAATCTCATTTTTAGAAGCAACACACCATAATATCATTTTTTCCTCTTCTTTATACATACCTTTTGCATATATCGCTGTGCTACCTCTTTCCAATTTGTCGCTTATCTCTTTTGCAATTTCTTCATATTTATCAGAAACTATAAATATCATTTTTGTAAAATTAATTCCTTCAGCTAAAACTTCTATTATTTTTCCAACTATATAAATTGCAATTGCAGAATAAAGACCAATCTCAATTTGCTTTAGAGCAATCATATTTACACCAACTATTATAGTATCTAAAATAACTATCATATTTGCCGTTTTCACTGTTGGAAATGTTTTTGAAATAATTGTGCTTAAAAGCTCAGTTCCTCCTGTAGACGCATTATTTCTTAAAATCATAGCATTTCCAACTCCAATAATTATGCCGACCATAAATGCTCGCTAAAAGTTTATCGTCCGTTATGATTTTTACATTTGCAAATATAATCTCAAAAAGATTCAATAATAAAGATAGACTTACAGTTCCGTATTACTGCCTTTGTTAAAAATTTTTTCCCAAGTTTTATAAAAGCTATTATAAATAGCGGTATATTTAAAATAAGAGTTGTAGTACCAACTTTGAATTCAAACAAATAATATAAAACAGTTGCAATGCCGGCTGAAGCCACCTGAAGACAACTGATTTGGAAGTAAAAACATAACAACTCCAAAAGCCATAAACACACAGCCGTAAAATTGTATAAATAACTTCTTTAAAAAATTTCATAAAAAACCTCTATATTGATATTATTTACCAATATAGAGAACTTTATACTTTATCTAATTACTGTATACATCTAAAACAGTTATTTTAGACTTACCAATTTTTATATCAGGATTTCCCTCAGCCTTTATTTCAACATTATAAATTTCCTCAAGTTTATTTGCGTTTTCTCTTTCAACACCTATAATATTAGGAAGTTCTTTAGGATTTACCTCAATTTTAACTCTTTTTACTTTTACATTAAATTTTTTTATTTTATCAACAATACTATCATACCAGATGCTGTCTGTAACAAGCTGTCCAAACTCCTCATGATATGGTCCTGAGACAATTTCAGTTTCCTTTGACTCATTTAATTCATTTTGCTTTACAATACTAATTTCCTTTACATTTCTTCTGTTAAACTCATATATCGTTTCTTTGCATCTCTCGATAGCTTGATTTAATGCAAGAGGTTCATACTTTCCTTTATTAAACTCTTCCTCTAGCTTTGTATTTTTCACAACTACCATTGGATAAATTCTAACTCTGTTAGGCTTAAACTTTGCAAGCTCTTTTGCTGTATTTAACTCATCTATTTTGGTACTATCAGGAAGCCCTATTCCAACTTGAAAAGAAAGTTTTAACCTTCTCCATTTTATTTTCTTAGTAGCTTTCTTTATATCTTCAAGAGTATATGTATATCCAAGATTTTTTAATATGTAATCATTTGTCGACTGCACTTCTAGTTCAACTGTTGAAACATTATATGACTTTAACATTTTAAGTAACTCTTTACTTACTAAATTAGGTGCTATGGAAATTTTTATCTTATTAAATCTTTTATTTTTTATGTCATGATTTGCATTTTTTAGTGTTTCCTCTTGCTCTGCCTTCGACATCCCTGTTAAACTTCCAATAAATATTTCTTGTTCTTCCTTCATACTTTTTCCTCTTTTCTAAATCTTTTACTGCATTTTCTCAAGAGCAACTTTAGCTGCTTGCATTTCCGCATTTTTTTTGCTCTTTCCGCTTCCGTTTGCAAGAACCTTTCCATTACACATAACTTCTGCGACAAAATATTTATCATGATCTGGTCCCTTTTCAAAAATGATTTTATACTCTATTTTAACATTACCGCTTCTCCTGCAACTTTTCCTGTAAAACCGTTTTATAATCTTTAACACCAACTTGCCTACTTTCAACCTCAATTGCATCTTTTAAATTATCAATTATAAATTTTTCAACAGTATCTATATCACTATCTAAAAACATTGCAGCAATAACCGCCTCAACACTATCTGCAAGCATTGCCTTATTTTTTACTTCACCATTAATTTTCTCACTTTTCCAAGTAATTAAAAATTCATTAAACCCAAGGCGCATAGCGACATTATATAAACTTTGTTCACATACAACAGTTGCTCTAACCTTTGTCATTTCGCCCTCTTTTAAGTTTTTGTAATTATTGTATAAATACTTGCTAGATATAAACTCTAAAATGCTATCTCCTAAATATTCAAGTTTTTCGTTGCTTTCAACTCCATGAAGGTTAGCATAAGATGTATGAGTAAGTGCAGTTTTTAATAACTCTTTATTTTTAAATGTATAACCTATATTTTTTTCTATCTTTTCGTACTGCATTTTTTATTCTTTCCTTTCACTCTATATAGTTGTATTATATACTGCTAAAAAATAAATAGCAAGTCTTTTTCCTATTGCTTTGTTACTTTTCTTCTTACATATTCATATACCATTACTCCTGTTGCAATAGAAGCATTTAAGCTCTCAGTTTTTCCAAGCATAGGAATTTTTACTTTCATATCAGAAACTTCCAAAATTTCCTTAGATACGCCGTTTGCCTCATTTCCAATAACAATAGCTTGTTTGTTATAATCTAAATCATATATGCTCTCTGTTCCACCGTAAAGAAGTTGCAACAACCTTAAATTTATGCTTCTTTACATTTTTAAGAGTTGAAACCAAATCCTCTGCCTCAATTATTTTTACTCTAAAAATTGCTCCCATAGTAGAACGTACAACCTTTGGGTTATACGCGTCAACACTCGTTTTAGACAAAATAACTTGACTTAATCCTGCACTATCTATTGTTCTTATAATAGTTCCAAGATTACCTGGGTCTTGAATTCCATCTAAAATAACCATTATATCTTCTGTATATTTTATCTTATCCTCACTGCCCTCTTTCTCAATTACTGCAAGCATACCTTGTGGATTTATTACATCAGTTAAAAACCCAAAAATTTTAGAAGAAACATAAATACAATCATACTTTGCAATTTGATATAATAGTTTTTGCTCAATACAATTATCTTTTAAACACTCCTCGCATACAACTATTTTCTTAATATTAACATTTTCCTCAATTGCTTCTTCAATTAGCTTTATTCCCTCAACTATATACTCATTAGATATATCCCTATATTTCTTTTCCTTTAGCCTTCTAATGCTTTTGATTACTTCATTATCTTTACTCGTAATTACTTGCATTTTTTTATCAATCCTTTCTAAAACTTCCGCCTTTTCCTATATTTTGCCTTGTTTTAGTAATTTATATTACAAATTTTTTAAGAAATCTTTAACCTGCTTTATAACTGACTTTTCCAAATCTATTTTGTAAGTTATATATGGTAAAGCAGAAGGAGAAAACTTAATCGAATTTTTGTAAATATTAATAAGATTTGTAACATCAAAATCAATAGTTGTAAAGTAAAACACAACATTTTGACCTTTTTGAGAAATTTTATTAACCTTTTTACGTTTTGCCATATTCTTTATTCTAGCAATTTCAAGTAAATTTTCAACCTCTTTAGGCATAGTTCCAAATCTATCTATTATTTCGTCTGTGATATCTACGATTTCCTCTTCATTTCTGCAAAGTGCAATATCTTGATATATATTGATTTTCATATCACTGCTTTCAATAAATTCGTCTGGTATATAGCTTGAGACATTTAAGTCTATTTGTATATCGTCGTCCTTTTCCTCTTCCACCTTTTTGCCTTGCATTTCTCTCATAACTTCGTCCAAAAGTTTGCAATACATATCATATCCTACTTGCTCCATGTGCCCATGTTGTATCTCCCCAACTAAGCTACCTGCACCTCTTATCTCTAAGTCCCTCATTGCAATTTTAAATCCTGAACCAAATTCTGTGAAATCTTTTATCGCTTTTAATCTCTTATCAGCAACTTCTGATAAAAGCCTATCTCTTCTATAAGTTATATATGCAAAACTTTCCCTGTCACTTCTTCCGAACTCTACCTCTTATTTGATAAAGCTGAGCTAAACCTAATCTATCTGCATTTTCAACAATTATCGTATTTGCGTTAGGAATATCAATTCCAGACTCTAAAATAGTTGTACAAACTATAACATCAATTTCTTTATTTATGAAATCCATCATGATATTTTCTAGCTCTTGACCTGACATTTGTCCATGCGCATAAGCAACTCTTGCCTCAGGCACCATTTTTTGTACTTGCTCCGTCTTTTTTTCTATTCCTTCTACCATATTATATAAATAGAAAACTTGGCCATGTCTTTCTAATTCTCTTGTTATGGCTTCTTTTATAACTTCTTCGTCATACTCCAAAACATAGGTTTTTACTGGCTTTCTATCTTGAGGTGGTTCATAAATTACTGACATATCTCTTACGCCAACGATTGACATATATAACGTTCTCGGAATAGGTGTTGCAGTCATTGAAAGAACATCAATATTATTCTTCATTTCCTTTATTTTTTCTTTATCTTTTACACCAAATCTATGCTCCTCGTCTATAATCAAAAGGCCTAAATCTTTGAAACGCACATCCTGACTTAAAAGTCTGTGTGTTCCGAATTACAATATCAATTTCTCCGAGCCTTAACTTTCTTACAATTTCGTCTTGTTCTTTTCTTGACCTAAATCTATTTAACAATTCTACTTTTATTGCAAAATTGTTCATCCTCTCTTTAAAACTCTCATACTGCTGATTTGCAAGCACAGTTGTTGGAACTAGATATGCAACTTGTTTATTATTCATACATGCCTTAAAAGCTGCCCTAATTGCAACTTCTGTCTTACCATAGCCAACATCTCCACATAAAAGCCTATCCATTGGCTTTGGCTTTTCCATATCCATTTTTACTTCTTCAATACATCTTAGCTGGTCTTCTGTTTCCTCATAAGGGAAAGTATCCTCAAACTCCTTTTGCCATGGAGTATCTTTATCAAAAGCAAAGCCTTTTATCTTTCTTCTTCTTGCATAAAGACTAATCAAATTTTTTGCAATTTCTCTTAAATTTGATTTAACCTTAGACTTAGTATTCTCCCACTCTTTAGTTCCTAGCTTATTTAATTTTGGTGCAGATTCTCCGCCACCTATATATTTTCTAATATTATCAAGAGAATTTGTTGGAATATATAGGCAATCTTCCCCTTTATATTTTATCTTAACATAATCTTTAGTTACACCATCTGTTGTAATAGTATTTACGCCTATATATTGACCTATTCCAATTGTTTTGTGTACAACATAATCTCCTACTCTTAAATCAACAAAAGAAACTTTTTCTCCTTCTCTAAAATCTTTAGACATCCTTTTTCTAGGAATATATGGAGCCTTTTCTTTCTCTAATTTGGTAATTTCTGCAAACTTATCCTCAATATTTTTTATATCGTCATGCTCTATTAAAACTGCATTTTCTCTATCTGCAATTATATCTTGTCCCTCAAGCCTAACATTAGAAAATTTTTCTATTTCTCTAAATAGAAAATCCATATCATACATATTTTCTAACATATATGGAACTTTTTTATTTCTTTCTAATAAATCTTTAACAGCCAAAATATTGTCATTTAAGATATTATTTGCCCTTAAAGAAATCTTACTTTGCTCATCTAGCGCAATAATACTATTTGGTTCAAGATACTCTAAAAGCGTTCCCTTTGGCTCAGATATAATCTCCTCTGACAATGGATATATTTTTATTTGATTAATATTTTCAGTTGACCTTTGACTTGCTATTTCAAAATATCGTATTTGGTCAACCTCGTCGCCAAAGAACTCTATTCTAACACCTTGCTTGCTATTTATTGCAATATCTAATATATCTCCTCTTACACTAAAGCTACCCTTACCCTCGACCAAATCATTTCTTTCATATCCAATAGAAACTAATTTTTCTTTTATCTCTTCAATTTTATATTCATTTGCAGTCATTATCTTTAATACACTATTTTGCATATCCTTTTTAGATAAAATAGGTTGCATTAATGTCTCAATGCTAACAACCGCAATATCCATTTCATTGTTATATAGTTTCATAATGCCATCTATTCTTGCATAAAGAATATCCATATTTTGTGCATCATACGAATATGTTACAATATCTTTTTTTGGTATATATATTGCGTCTTTATTTAATGCTTTTATATTTTTATGGAGCTTTTGTGCTTGTAATTCATTATATGTAACAAGCAAAAGAGGCCTTTTTCTTTCCTCTTTAATAATTTCGGCAAAACATGCCTTTGTCACGTCAGATAGACCCAATATTGAAATTGGGTCTATATTTATTTTTTCTATATACTTTTTAATGCTTTCCATCTCACAAAGCATTTGAGTTAACTCTTTCAACTTACACTTACCTCATGCTTATTTTTAAACTTTTATACTTTAACGAAATAATATTATATCACATAAAAGAAGATTAGACAAGAGGTGGAGGGGGTTGTGATAATGTTTTATTTCATAAAGTAACGTTACATAAAAATCCCCAAGGAAAGAGCGGATATGCTCCTGCCTTGGGGAAAAATAAATTTGAGCTTTATATCATACGGTTATGTGCCCGATATGACCGATTGTGTGGTCTGCTACGCCTTACGCAGGAAGACTTTCCTCCTTCCCGCGGCGTAGCTTCTAAAAGATGTTTTTGTTCTCTGCTTGTGTTGTTTTTTCCCTTCTATGTTTATGATTTTGTCTTAATTTCTATAGGACTCGTTGCTGAACTACCTAAAACTGTTCCATCGTCTTGTTGAAGTTTTAAATCTATGTCACTCAGATCGATTGTAACTACGGGGCGCACCGAATAACCGTCGTAGTTCCCGCTATCGTGCGAGAGGAACAAATAGTCCGCGCGCACGTAGCTGCTGCCCACATAGAACACGTCGAAGCCCGCTTCATTACCGTAATAATTGACGCAGCGCGAAGCCACCCAGTAATATCCTGAATTTGGTACTATTAATTCTTTATAACGATCCGGCATTGTTAAACTACTCCAGCTAAAATTATAATATGTATATTTTACTGATAAGCTACTTACATTACTTCTTTGAGTATATCCGCTATACCACTGGTCTTGTTCACTTAATCCTAATTTACTTCCTGTAACATTATTTACTACTGCTCCCTTCTCATTTGAATAGATATTTGGTATGTCTCTATAATTTGAACTTTCTATCGGATATGTCTCTCCATTTTTGTAACTGCCAGATTCATAACTTGTTGGCTCATATATCTTTGTTCCATCTTCTTTTCTTATGTTCTCTATATCCTCTATCTTTATACTTCTTGCTTCTGCATCTAAAATCGTACTACTATAGCATGTCTTACATAAGTCATTTAACAACTTTACTGCATTGTTATATCCGTTTTCTCCATATAATGTTAATTTATATGTTGTTGGTACATCTGATATTAGTGTCATTTCGTTTCCTGCTATCTTAAATATCCTCCAATTTAAGTCTTCTGTTTTAGGCACCTCTGTATTTTTGTATGATGCACTTGCACTGTCTCCGCTTGAGTAGTGGTTGATTCCGTATTTGCCATCTTGCGCATAATCTGGGCTGTCACTTGTGCCTGTTGCATCGGCATTGTAGTATGTAGTACCAACTCCTTCAACAAAGTCGCCATAGTTTATGTATTTACCAATTAAATCCACTGGGCGGAGGCTGTATGGTGTATCTATTTGTCCATCACCTGTCTCCCCAACGTATGTCGTCTGTAAGCTGATAGAAACTACGGGACGCACCGAACTACCGGTGTGGTACCCGCCACTGTTCGAGCGGAATAAATTGCCCGTGTTCAGGCGGCCGTTATTTACATAGGACGTGTTGAAATACGCAATGTCACCGCTGTAGCGAACGCAGCGCGAAGCCACCCAGTAATAGGTTTGATTTGTTGTTGTGCCTGGTTTATATCTTATTAAATCTAGGTACTTTTTTGTCATATATGTCGTATTCATGTTGTAAGGGTAACATGTATTTTTTGTTGTCCATGTACTCGCTTGACTATATCCTGTATACCACTCTGTTTGCGTACTCCTACTCTCTTTCGTCCCTGCCTTGGTATTTACTATTGCATCTTTTTCTTCTGCATATATATTTGGATAATATTTATTGCTTGGACTCGATGTTTCCCCATAACCTGAATAATCTGTTCCCTTAAATGTTGAAACTGCATCTATATCTTCCATATTGATACTTCTTGCCTCTGTTCCTAGCTCTAGGCTACTATAACACTCTGCACACATATCATTTAATAGTTTGACTGCATTGTTATATCCATTTGCTCCATATAATCTCAATTTATATGTTGTTGGTACATCTGATATTATTAACATTTCTTTTGTGTTTTTATCTACACTATATATTCTCCAATGTAAGTCTTCTGTTGTATGTGCTGTATTTTGTGCTGTAACTTTTTTATCTGCTATCCCTTCATTTACTCCTGAGTAATAGTCAATTCCTCCTTCCGCTTTTGTATCTTCGTCTTGTCCTGTTCTATCTGCGTTGTACGTAGATTCGTCTATCCATTTTTGATAATCTACATAATCACCTATGCTGTTTGCTAAATCGTCTATACTTAATAATGCTTTATCTGTTTTTACTTCTATTGCTGTTCCTACTAGCTGATTTCCTGCATTGTCCTTTACAACTACTCTTAAGTAATATGTTGTGTCGTCTTCTAGGTTTTTATAAGTATACGTTGTACTTGCGGCTTTAGTTGTAACAGTTTCTCCTGTATCAAACCCTGCTGTTTTACTTGTTGTACTCTTTTGGAAGGTGTAACTTGCAACACCTGATGTTGTATCTGCTCCTTCTGCTTTTACGTCTATTTCATCTGTCCTAGCATCTCCCTGCTTTGTTAAAGTTGCTTTTGTTGGGTTTGCTGCATCTCTTTTTATTGTTATTGAATATGGACTGGCTGTTATATTTCCTGCATTATCCTCTGT